>JAUVAJ010000046.1 GCA_030591795.1 Desulfuromonadales bacterium
ACACAATTTCGGCTGGACATCTTTGAATGCGATGCCGATTACCCACGTGGAACCGGACGAGTTGATGGAAGGCGGACGTGGTTGTGGTGGCTGCCATAATATGGGGATCAAGAGTGAGGAGCAGAAGAAGGAGCAACTCGCCAAGGGGCATCGTTATCAGAACAACTCTTGTGATGAGTGTCATACGCGCCACAGCTTCTCGAAAAAAGAGGCACAGGACCCGCGTGCTTGCCAGCAATGTCACATGGGCTACGATCATCCTCAGTGGGAGATGTGGAGCAGTTCCAAACACGGTAGCCGATGGTTCGCTAAAGAGGCGGGTCGATTGCCGGAAGGTGCTGCGGTACCAACCTGTCAGACTTGTCATCTGCCGGATGGCACGCATAATAATCATACGGCCTGGGGATTCCTCGGCGTGCGGCTGCCGCTGCCGGATGATCCGCAGTGGAAAGCTGATCAGATCACTATCCTGAAGGCGCTCGGGGTGTTGCATCCGGAGACCGGCGAGCCGACCGAACGTCTGGCGGTGGTCACCTCGGTCGATATGGTACGAACCACCAAGGAAGCGTTTGACACTGAGCGTGAAAAGATGATCAAGGTCTGTATGCAGTGTCATTCTGAAACTTATGCTCGTACTCAATTGGCGCTGGGCGATAGCATGATGCAGAAGGCGGACCGTCTCATGGCAAAAGCTATCCAGCATGTTGCCGATCTGTATAGAGACGGCATTCTGGAAAAGCCGGATGATTACGCTTTTGCATATCCGGATTTCCTGCACTTCATGCGGACCAACGGTTCCAAACTAGATGGGATGTCGCACATTGATCAGGTGTTGTTTGAGATGTACATGAAACATCGTATGCGTACTTACCAGGGTCAGTTCCACGTCAATCCGGACTATGCCTACTGGTATGGCTGGGCGATGATGACCAAGGCTTTAGGGGAGATTGAAGAGCTTGCCTTGATTCTGCGAGCGACGCATAAGAAGCACTGATTTCAGGTGATAAAGGTAAAATTGGGGGGATTACGAAAATATGCGTAATCCCCCTTTTGTCGATAATTATTTTCCGAGTGGTACGATCATAACCGGGCGCAGAGTTTTGCGCAGCACCTTTTCGGCGACGCTGCCGAGAAAAGCGTACTGCATCGGCCCTTTGCCGTGGGTTCCCATAACAATCAAATCAACGTCCAGTTTGTCTGCTTCGGTCAGGATACCGGCCACCGGGTTGCCATGATGGACATTAATCGAGGCCACTTTTTTTAGATCCTCCGGGTGCCCAGCTAACTCATCAGCAGCAAAGTTATCCAACCTTGCACGGATCTGATCGCGCATCTCCTGCTCGTGATCAAGTTCCATACCGGCAAATTTTTCTTTACCCATAACGCTTGCTACATAATTTACAACAGTAGCATCCATTTCTTGCATCATGTGCAAAATATGAATTTCAGCATTGTACGCTTTGGCCAGAGAGATCGCGTGCTTGAACGCGTGAGCGGAGTTCTCAGATAAATCGGTTGAATAAAGAATCGTTTTGTATTGTGCAATCATCGGTTTACCTCAATTTTGTATTGCCGACCGTTAAACAATATTATGAAAAATCAGCCTTATTTCAGGCCTGCTTCTTTGTAGTACTTCATAGCACCCGGATGAATAGGTGCACTCATGCCTTGCAGCATGCTTTCTTTAGTCAATGTGCTGTAGGACGGATGGAGTAGTTTGAACTCCGCAAAGTTTTCAAAAACTTCTTTAGTGATGGCATAAACAATGGCATCCGGAATATCGGCCGAAGTAACGAAGGTTGCTTTGACGCCAAAAGTCGGGACGTCATTTTTGTTGGCAACGCCCGGATATTCGGCAACTGGAATCACTGATGGTGCGTAGTAAGAGAATTTGCGGACTAGCTTGTCGACAATGGCCTGGTCAATCGGCACAAACATGACTTTACGTGGACCGGCAACAGCTTCTTTAACCGAGTCGTTCGGATGGCCGACTGTATAGAAAAATGCGTCGATTCTCTCATCCTGAAGCATGCCTGCAGATTCAGCCGCCTTTATACTCAATGCTTCCAGATCATTTTTATAATCGATACCGACTGCTGCTAACAGATCAATAGCATTGCCACGTTGGCCCGATCCCAGGTTGCCAACAATGACGCGCTTGCCCTTAAGGTCGGCAACATTTTTAATTCCACTATCGACAGCGGCAACCAGGGTGACTGATTCAGGGTGTATCGAAAAGACAGACCGCAACTTTCTCTGTGGCTTGTCGGCCCAATCAGCCGTGCCGTTAAAGGCCTGATATTGACGGTCGGACTGCACTATGCCAAACTCAAGATCTCCGACCATGATGGCGTTTACATTGAATACCGAGCCACCGGTCGACTCAACCGTAGCTCGCAGTTTATATTCTTTGTGCTTCTTGTTGACTATCTTGGCGATCGCACTGCCGGTAGGGTAATATACCCCGGTTACGCCACCGGTGCCGATCGTCACATATTGCGTAGCAAAAGCATCCGACATAAAGACACAAACAAAGACTGCTGCCATCAGAACTGCTGCAAACTTCTTCATAACAAGCTCCTTACGTCTAGTCGTTCTGTCTGACAGGTCATGGTCAATTGAAGCCCAACTATAACAAATATTTCCCGATTGACAATAAACAAAGCCCCGGTCTGCTTTGACCGGGGCTTTGTTTATTGTATGTCAGCTTCGCACCTACTATTCGCGAACGAAAGTATCTATATCGGTCTCGTGGACCATCCCCATCAGCCGGGCGTACTCTGATTCGATAAGCACGTAATGGTTGTGGGTCGATTTAGCGTTGGATTCAAAAACCGCTTTAACATCCGGATTATCCATTTTTTCAGCCATGGCACGCAGATGCTTTTCGAGCAGCTGTTCTTTTTCCATCGCCAGTTCCATCGCCTTACGTTCGGTCAGGTTTGGCAGAGCCAGTTTTTCCAGTTCGTTGAGCCACTCCGAATCTGAGTCAAGAGCCATGAATTCATCGAAAGATCCGATATCGTCGCCATCATAGATCTGAAAGAATGACTCGGCATGCTCACGCTCTTCACGGGCCAGTAGCTCGAATGTCTTGCGAGCAGCTTCGTTTTTCATGCGGGCGGCGCAGCTGATATAAAAATCCATTGCGCTTTTTTCAGTCAGTATGGAACGCTTGATTGCATCAGTAATATTTGAGCTCATTTGGCTACTTTCTCCTTGTTAATATAAAGTTAAAAGTGATCGGGTAAAGTCTGTCTATTGTAGCGAAAAACCTTATTTTGTCAACAATTTGAAGTGACAATTCAGACTTCGATTAGGAAATAAAGCAGGTCTACTTCTTTATCACTCGACGCCACTATATAATAATTGACTATTTTTGTCATCTTTTGACCTGTGTCATGTTATTAAGTTTGAAAGGGCGCTAATCTGTTCGCATAAATGACGAACCGAAAGGGTCTATAATATGAATTTACCAGCAGAAATTGGCGAGCAGGCGATCAACACGGTGATGGAACAACACCCGAAGATCGGAGAGATCTTAGAGAAATATGATATCGGCTGTGTCGGTTGTGGCGTCGGAATCTGCCTGGTCAAGGATGTCGTCTCGATCCACGCCCTCGGTGACGAAATTGAGGCAAAGATCGAACAGGAAATACTTGAATATTTAGCTGCTGGTACCGTCTGAAGGAGACAGAGCGATGAAAACCGATATTACCCAAGTGATGGTTGACGAGCATAAGCTGATTTTACGCATGATAACACTGGTCGAAAAGAATACCGTATTAATGGAACAAGGGGAATTTCGTAACTGGCAGTTCTATCTCGATGCGGTCGACTTCATTCGCAATTTCGCTGATCGCTTCCATCATGCTAAAGAAGAAGATGTGCTGTTCAAGGCGCTGGTTGCCAACGGCATGCCGGAAAAACAGTCGCCGATCGAAGCGATGCTGATGGAACATGATCAGGGGCGCGCCTTTGTCCGTAATGTGGATGAGGCTGCGCAGAAAGCGCTAGATGGTGAGTCAGGGCAGATTCCGGTGATTGCCGAAAATGCCAAGGGGTACGCTGAGCTACTGCGTGGTCATATCGATAAGGAGGATACGATTCTTTATCCTCTGGCCGAGCGGGTGTTGCCGGAAGAAGGGCGAAATACGATTGTCGCCGCCTACAATGAAGCGGTGACACGGATGCCGGAGCTGGACGCTAAATATCGGGCATTGGTTGAAAAGTATGAACGGCAGTTGGCTGCTTGAACAGACGTATTCGCTGTTTCTGATTATTGACATATAAAAGCCGGGACAGACTTTGAGTCTGTCCCGGCTTTTAGTTTGAAAATTTCCGTCCAATTACCCAGCCAATGCGGCCGGTGGTACAAAGGATCTGGTTGCGAGATCTTCGTCAATGCGCAACAGGCCGGCACCGTCGTCGCCGATTCTTTGCAGTTTTTTCACCAGCAGACCAAAATTAGCCTCCTCTTCGACTTGCTCGGTAACGAACCACTGCAGGAAAATTTCACTGGCGTGATCACCTTCTGCCTTGGCCAGGGCCATCAGCTTGCCGATTCGATCGGAGACAAACTTCTCATGCTCCAGACTATATTCGAAAGCGTCGAGCGCTGATGTAAAATCATTCTTCGGTCCGTCGATCGGCTGCAGGTTGGTGCGGCCACCGGTTTCGCAGATGAAATCAAAAAACATCTGGCCATGTGACAGCTCTTCTTTGGCTTGAATACGCATCCAGTTGGCAAAGCCGGGCAGATCGTCGTCTTCAAAGTAACCGGCGATCGCCATATAGAGATAGCCGGAAAAGAATTCGTATTTCATTTGCTCATTGAGCGCTGCTTCAAGCTTTGGTGTCAGCATGTATCGTCTCCTTGTTATCAGCACCGGGTCGGTACTTTTGAAATTGAATGTGTGTGTTGTTATTTTATATCACATACAACCATGTTCTCAAGTCTAGCAGCCTGTCAGACTTTCCATGAGCCGGCTGCTAGCAGGCCAGATTAATAATGGCGGTTTATCCATAGATTCAGCTGTGGTAGTCTGACGCCCAGCCGAAAACTTTAAATCGATATTGGTTTTATCGGCACGAAAGGGAAGATCGATGCATGTCAAAACCGCCGACTATATGACCAGCGCTACCAAACCGTCAAACTATCCGGAGGAGACCTTTCCGGAAATCGCCTTCGCCGGACGGAGTAATGTCGGCAAGAGCTCAATGATCAACAAGCTGCTCAATCGCAAGAGTCTGGTCCGCACTTCGTCAACGCCGGGGCGGACGCAGATGCTGAATTTTTTCAATATCAACGAAGAGTTTCTGCTGGTCGATTTGCCGGGCTACGGCTTTGCCAAGGTGCCGATGGCAGTTAAAAAGGCCTGGGGACCAATGATCCGGACTTACCTGCAGGAGCGGAAGTCTTTAGCGGCGGTAGTGATGCTGTACGATATCAGGCGCACGCCACGCTCTGAAGATCTGCAACTGCTTGATTGGCTCGAGGAATTCGGTGTGCCGACCATCCCAGTGATAACCAAGATTGATAAGGTGAATCGGAGTCAGCGCAAGAAACATGTGCAGGCGATTGCCGAAGCGACCGGTCTCGATCCAGAAGCATTTACGCTCTTTTCGGCGCTCTCCCGTGAGGGGTACGAGGATATTTGGGAATCGATTGAAATTGCTCTCGAAAATATGTCCGATAACGGCCCCGGCCCGGAAGAGCCAGTGTCTGATTGACAGCGTCTGACCCCTCTGTTACAAAGATACATTACAAAATATGCTTTCAGGTGCTCGCCACGGTTTTGACTTCGGCGAGAGAATAGGGAAGAGGGTGCAAGTCCCTCGCTGCCCCGCAACTGTAAGTGGTGATGAAAACCGGCAGTCCACTGTTTCGTGCAAACGCAATGGGAAGGGTCGGTGAGTAAGGTGAGCCACAAGCCAGGAGACCTGCCGGAAAGCAACAGAACGAACCTTCGCGGGAAGGGTTTGGTTGCGGCAACTGCCCGAAAACCGACCTCAACCGAGAGGCCGGTTTTTTTAGTTTTGACGCAATTATTTTCATCTATAGTGAACGCCTGTGGGCTACAGCCATTGCTTGCGTCCAACGTTGGCACTTAACTTCCCGCTAGCAACAGCTGTAGCCCACAGGCTGCGTCGGTTAGTAAGATAATTGAATATTAGAACGGCAATAAGTTTAGTTGCTTCACGCAAAATACGCCAATGTGTATATTAGTCAAGGCATCAAGTTTGTTATCTCGACCGACGGGAGAGATCTTTTTTTCGTTGTTCTATGCAGTAAACTAATGGATTTCTCCCTCTGATCGAAATGATAAGAACGCGACACTATCTGCTTGAGGTTAAATCATGAAAAAAGGTCTACTGCACATTTATACCGGTGACGGCAAAGGGAAGACGACGGCGGCAACCGGGTTGGCGGTACGGGCGCTCGGCCGGGGGCAGCGAGTACTGTTTGCGCACTTTTTGAAGCCGGCTGAACCGAAAAGCGGCGAAGACCTGTTGTTTGCGCAGCTCGACAATATTCGCTTGCTGACCGCCGGGGTCGGAGTGGTCGCATCGAAAGCGACCCGGGAAGAGGTGGTCGATAGTGTGGCAACGACCTTTGCCGAGATCTGCCGACTGGTTGAAAGTGAAGCGTTTGATCTGGTGGTTCTCGATGAGATGAACCTGGTGCTGCATAAAGGCTATCTGCCGCTGGCTGAAATGGCGCGCTTTATTGAAACCATGCCGACCGGACTCAACCTGGTGCTGACCGGACGCAACGCACCGGAAGGGATGCGTCAGTTGGCTGATCTGGTGACGGTAATGCAGAAAGAGAAGCACCCGTATGATCAGGGGATTTCGGCCAGGGAAGGGCTCGAATACTGATGGGACAGATAATATTTATCACCGGAGGCACCCGTTCCGGCAAGAGCAGCTATGCCCAGACCCGGGTCGAAGCGTATCCGGGCGAATTACTCTATGTTGCTACGGCTGAAGCGCGTGACGCCGAGATGGCGGCGCGGGTTGAAGAACATAAAAATGCGCGGGGCGAGCGTTGGCGAAGTCTCGAAGAACCTCTGGCCCTGGCTGAATGTTTACCAGCGGCGGCTGACGGTTGCGCGGCGCTGCTGCTCGATTGTCTGACGCTCTGGTTGAGTAACCTGCTCGAAGTGCACGCCGATGACGATGCCGCGATCATGGCGGCGGCGGAACAGCTGATCCCGCTTCTGCAAAGTCTGCCGGCTGATGTGTTTGTGGTCAGCAACGAACTTGGCAGCGGTGTGGTGCCGGAGAACGGACTGGCCCGGCGTTTTCGTGATTTGCATGGTCTATTGAATCAGCAATTTGCCAATGCTGCCGATGAAGCCTGGTTGGTGGTTGCCGGTCTCCCCTTGAAATTAAAACCTTGAGAAATTGTTAGATACTTAAATATGAAAGGGCTATCCACGTGACATTGAATGAAGCATTGAAAAACATTAAATCGGTCGACCAGAACAAACTCGAGGAGGTTCAGGGTAAACTGGACCAACAGACCAAACCGGCCGGATCCCTCGGGCGACTGGAAGAATTTGCCCGGCGCTACATTGCTATCAATAATCGCAGTGAGATCCGCAAAAAAGCGATTTTTACCTTTGCCGGTGATCACGGTATCGCCCTTGAGGGGGTGAGTGCCTTTCCGCGTGAAGTCACGCCGCAGATGGTTTATAATTTTCTCAACGGCGGCGCAGCGATCAATGCCCTGGCCAGCCATGCCGGCGCGGAGCTGTTTGTCGTCGATATGGGGGTCGATCATGAGTTTGAAGAACACCCTGCTCTGCTCCGTCACAAGATCGCTCCGGGGACCGCTAATTTTGCCGTCGGCCCGGCCATGAGTCGTGAGCAAGCGGTGGCCGCAGTTGAAGTCGGTATCGCGCTCGCCGAACGCTGCGTCGACCAAGGTTTTGATCTGGTTGGCACCGGTGATATGGGGATCGGCAATACCACGCCGTCGGCAGCAATTATTGCCGCGTTCAGTGGCCTTTCGGTCGCCGAGGTTACTCATCGCGGCACCGGTATCGACGATGCAACTCTGCTGCAAAAAGTGAAATTGATCGAGCAGGGTCTGCAGGTCAATAGCCCTGATGCGGCTGATCCGATCGATGTGCTGGCTAAAGTTGGCGGTTTTGAAATCGCCGGTATTGCCGGGCTGGTGCTCGGTTGTGCCGCTGTTGGTCTGCCGGTGGTGGTCGATGGCTTTATCTCGACGGCCGGGGCGTTGATCGCTTCGGAATTGCACCCACAAGTCAAAGAATATATTTTTGCTGCGCACAAGTCGGTTGAGGTTGGTCACACGGCGATGCTGGAGCGGATCGGCCAGGCGCCAATACTCGATCTGCAGATGCGCCTCGGTGAAGGGACCGGGGCAGCGCTCGCCATGACTCTGATCGAGGCAGCGTTGTGCGGCTATCGGGAGATCGCCACCTTTGAACAGGCTGGCGTCTCCGAAGGAGAATAGACTATGCGGCAGGAATGGGATGATTTTCGCACAGCAATGTCGTTTCTGACTATCTTTCCGGTGGCTGACGACCTGACTCCGGAACCGGAGCGTCTGGCACGCAGCATGGGCTTCTTTCCGGCTGTCGGCCTGTTGCTCGGCCTCGGTCTGGTGGTACTGAACTGGTTGCTTGATGGTCTGATTCCTCGCCCGGTGCTCGACTGTCTGCTGATCCTGTTTATGATCCTTGCCACCGGTGCCCTGCATCTGGATGGTATTGCCGATCTGATCGATGGCTTGGCCGGGGGCCATGATCGCGAAAGTATTTTGCATATCATGAAGGACAGTCGGGTTGGCGCCATCGGTGTGGTCGGTCTGGTCATGGTCCTGCTGCTGAAATATCTCTCCCTGTATAATGTAAGTCTGGAGATGAAATCGGCGGCGTTGATCATCACTCCGGCTGCCGGGCGCTGGATTCAGGTAGTGCTTGCCAGTTACTGTAAATATTTACGGCCCG
>JAUVAJ010000255.1 GCA_030591795.1 Desulfuromonadales bacterium
GTCGGTTCGATGACAAGAATATCTAGAATTTCAGCGGGGGTAATCTTCATATCTCTTAGTTATTAACTTTCTATCTTAAAGGGCTTAGACAAAATGCTCAGGTAGTGAAAACAACTCTCAGTCGACTAAATTCTGAGGTTGTAATTATATAAACTTTCTAATTGCGTCATTTACCTTCACTCCACGCGTCATAATCATAACCAAAGTCATGGACAAGGTGCTTATTCAATGTATTGCGAATAAAAGCCCTGTCAGAATCATTGTAGAAAGAAAACGTATCCACTTCTTTCATCCTTACTATTGATACGTGATTATAACCATTTTTATTGTTCATTTTATCTTTTGTTGAATTCCTTACTGAGAACTCAATATCTTCTTTATCGGCAGCAATATTAAAAAAAGAACAGATACGTTCGATTTCAATATTTGCATTTTTCTGTAAATCTTCATAACGAACTACACAGACGCGATCAGGAGCATTATCCATAACACGTGCCCAAGCGTTCAAAAACCGGATATCCCACCAGATATCCTTATTAAAGCGTTTTCCACCTCGTAAAAACTCAGAAAAGGTCGCGTCTCCATAAAACTTTTTCTCTCTTGCATAATGTGACTCGAGAGTCGACCTTATATCTCTGACAAGAAGCAGATATTTCGGCAACGAAAACAATTTATGTGTTGCAGGCCAATACATCAATGGGTGAGCAATAGAATGCGAATGGACAATTTGTGGAATATCCTTGTAAACAGGTCGAACTTTCGGGTGTCCGATGATATCGAAACTGTTAATCGATTTCGGTTCTTCGAGTCCATACAATTTCACAAACATACTCGTAAGAATATGCTTGATCCAGTGACTTCCCGACTGGTGCATGCTTACAATAACACCGTCGAAATGGCGGTTATACAACAATGAAACGTTTGTCAATTCCTTAAAAAAATAACCAATCATGTTATTCTACCGGCTTCCTGAACAGTCAGAACCTATATTTCATCCTGAACAATTTGTTCCAAGTAACTGCGATAACTCGACTTCGGTGTATCAGCAATAATTAACTGCATCTGCTGGCGATCGACAAACCCATTCTGGTAAGCGACCTCTTCAAGACAGGCTATCTTCAACCCTTGGCGCGCCTCTAAAGTACCGATAAAATGACTCGCTTCTAGCAGACTCATATGTGTGCCGGTGTCGAGCCAGGCGATGCCACGCTCCAGCTTTTCAACCATTAACTCCCCCCGGTTAAGATAGGCCATGTTCAGGTCAGTAATCTCAAGTTCACCTCGGGTAGAAGGGATCAGGCTTTTTGTGATCTCGACAACATTCTCATCATACATATAGAGACCCGGTACAGCATAATTTGACTTTGGCCTCTGTGGCTTCTCTTCAATGCCGACCGCCTTGCCGGTTTTATCGAATTCAACAACACCATATCGCTCCGGGTCAACAACCTGGTAACCAAAAACGGTTGCACCGCCGACAAAATCACTCATAATACGGTCAAGTTCCATTTTGCCGTAGAAGATATTATCACCCAGAATCAGGCTGACCGGATCACCCGCAATAAATTCCTCGCCAACCAGAAAGGCCTGGGCGATCCCTTTCGGCTCTGGCTGAACAACGTAACTAAGCCTGATACCAAAGCGACTGCCATCACCAAGCAACGCCTCGAAGCGCGGCGTGTCCTGTGGAGTGGAAATAATCAAGATATCCTGTATCCCGGCACGCATCAACGTCGACAACGGATAGTAGATCATCGGCTTATCGTAAACCGGTTGCAGCTGCTTGCTGGCAACCAGGGTTAGCGGATACAGCCTGGTTCCGGCACCACCGGCCAGCACAATTCCCTTTTTAATTCCAGCCATTGTAACTAACTCCTTAATTCATTGCCTGACGCTCGGCCAGATACTTTTGCAGACTCTGTTGCCATTGCGGAATGGTATATCCAGCAACGGCTAGGTATTTCGATTTATCAAACACCGAATAAGCCGGACGAACAGCCGGCAATGGATATTTGTCAGTCGTTATCGGCTGTATCGAGCGTGTTATGACTTTCAATCCGACTGTTTTCGCTTGAGCTACAATTTCATTGGCGAACTCATACCAGGAACAGTAGCCATTATTACTGAAATGGTAGATGCCGAAGATTGTCTTTACATCGGCTCTTGCCTTGTTCAGCAAGGTGAATATGGCTTGAGCCAGTTCACCGGTATAAGTCGGCGAGCCGACCTGATCAGCAACGATGCGCAATTCTTCGCGCTCTGCAGCCAATCGCAAGATTGTTTCGACGAAATTTGGCCCGCCCGGACCGTACAACCAACTGGTCCTGAGTATAAAGTAACGTTCACAACCACTGTCGATAACGGCCCGCTCACCTTGCAGTTTAGTCCGGCCATAAGCCGACAGTGGGCCGGTAGAGTCGTCTTCACGATAAGGTGACTTTGAATTTCCAGGAAAAACATAATCAGTCGAAATGTGCACCAGGATTGCGCCACAGTCCTTTGCGGCTTCGGCCAGAAACCCCGGGCCAGCAGCATTTACCCGGGCGGCAAGCTGCTCCTCTTCCTCACATTTATCAACCTGGGTGTACGCGGCACAATTGATGATAACGTCCGGATCGATCTCTTGTATTTTCGTTATAACGGCAGTTCGATCCGTGATATCGAATTCGGGCAGATCAAGTAGGATTAATCGGTCAGCAGGCGCTGCTAATTCAATAACTTTGCGCGCCAACATCCCGTTTGCACCGACTAGTGCGATTTTTCTGGCGGCAAGAGTCACGTTTCACCGGTTTCCATACATATTATCGTAATAATCGCGATACGAGCCATCGACAACATCGGCAATCCACTGGTCATGCGCAAGATACCACTCGATCGTCGCCCGGATGCCATCTGCAAACTTCACAGCAGGTTCCCAGCCGAGTTGTTCCTTGATCTTACTGGCATCGATGGCATAACGACGGTCATGACCAGCCCGATCCTTGACAAAGCGGATCAGCGACCGGCGCGGCTCGCCGGATGGTAGCGGGCCGACCTGCTCATCCAGAATATCGCATATGGTTTGCACCACCTCAATATTCTGCATTTCACTGTTGCCGCCAACATTATAGGTCTCACCTATTTCACCAGTCTGTAGCGCACATAGAATCGCCCGACAGTGATCTTCAACATATAACCAGTCGCGTACGTTTTTACCATCACCATAGACCGGCAGATCCTTGCCATTGAGCGCATTATTGAAGATCAACGGGATAAGTTTTTCCGGAAACTGATATGGGCCGTAATTGTTGGAACAATTGGTAATCACCACCGGCAGACCATAGGTGTGACTGTAGGCGCTGACCAGATGATCGGAAGACGCCTTGCTGGCCGAATACGGCGAACGTGGATCGTATGCAGTAGTCTCCTTGAACAAACCGGTCTCCCCGAGCGATCCGTACACCTCATCAGTACTGATATGCAAGAAACGACAGCCGTCAGCATTATCAGCCCAGGCAGCCCGCGCCGCTTCAAGCAATATGAAGGTACCCATGATGTTGGTGTGAATAAACTCAGCTGGCCCTGATATGCTGCGATCGACGTGCGACTCGGCGGCAAAATGCACGACTGTGTCGATATTCTGCTCGGCAAAGATCACAGCCACAGCCGCAGCATCACAAATATCCCCTTGCCTGAAGTGATAGCGTGGATCATTTTCAATGTTAGAC
>JAUVAJ010000204.1 GCA_030591795.1 Desulfuromonadales bacterium
ATCCCCCCCCATTTTCTCAATAAATTACTTCTGCATCACAAGTAAACTGAAACGGCAAAAGAAAGTTTGCCAGCACGATCAGCAAACTGCGCTGGCGGACTGATCGGCTGGGCGTACAACAGGTCAAACCGCCCGTATCGGCCGCGACCACGCAGACCAACTCCCCAGCCGGCCAGCTCATTGTAGCTATTGTCCAGGCTGCCGTTAGCCTTAACCGAGCCCCAGTCAAACGCTATAAACGGCTCGAGCACACTGACGATTGTTGAACGCAAAGGTGCTGGGGCAATTATGGTCGAAATGACCTCGTTACGAACATAACCTCCCCGCTCACCACTGAAGCCTTCATTGAAATATCCGCGTACTGTAAACAGACCACCGATATTGATCTGTTCACTGCCATAAAGGACGGTTTCACAAAACTGACCATTGGCAGTCAGCGAATAGCGCAACGGAAATTTGGTGATCGGAAGCTCATAAACAGCTGAAATTCTGCCGGTAACCTTGGTAAATTTAGCTCTCGGCGCATCCGACGGCAAGTTGCTGTCACTTTCGGCGCCAAGGGCCGGAAGCCCCTGGTGAACTGTCAAATTCAGACCGAGAGAAGTTCTGAAGAACTGCTGCCTGTGCTGTAGTTTGACACGAGCGATAGTCAGCTTTTGGCTGGAGGAGTACAATAAAACATCTTCCAGGTAATTGCGCTCATCCTTATAATTCAGCGTTAAACCGACAGTCGACTTGCCCGTCTGATTACGCTGAATTACCCTATCCGCACTGATTCGATAATTTTGCGACGAGCCTGAGGTGTCAAAAGTCTGCAACGTACTGCGCAGCTCCTTTTTATACTCAAAAACACTACCCGACAACTGTAGCAACCACCATTGCCATGGCAGTTCATAGAGACCGGCCACGCTGCGACTTAACTTTTTACTATCGGGATCCAGATCCTGCGTAATATTCAGATTGAGATAATCCGCCTGCCCAATCAGATTATCGAGACCGTAAGTCAGATGACCCTGGTACTCTCCGGTCGACTTTTGACCACCATTGTCGACGCCGACGGACACATGCCAGGCGCGAGACTTGTCATTCTCGAGCAGGATATGTGAATCTCCAGGATTTGTTCCCGGATCCAGCGTCATCCGAACGAAATTCGATTGCAGACGGTTTAATTGGTCAAGCCCCTGTTCAAGATCGCGCAAATTCAGAATTCGGCCCTTACCGGTTGGAAAAGTAGCCTTAATTTCATTATCGCCGAGATCTTGACCTTCGACTGGACCAAGCGATTCAATTTTACCCTCGATAACGGTGATGACTAGCGACCCTTGTGATACATCCTGTGGCTTGAGGTAAGCACGGGTGGTCACGTACCCTTTATCGAAATATGTTCGGGTGATCTGTTGCAGGAGGGTGTTGATGTCATTGCGAGAGAGACATCGATTAAGAAAACTATTCGTCAAAGAGGTTATCTGTTTAGCGGTCAGCAGAGAGTTGCCTTCTACAACAATTACATTAATGACAACACAGAGCTGATCGTCAGGCAAGAGGTCGGTTGAAGGAGGTTCAATACGTGGTGACTCTGGAGCAAGAGTTCGTCGTTCCCGGGCTCTCTCCTCTAAGCGCTCCAGTCTCTGCTCTTGCTGCTGCTGAATGCGGATCGCCTCCTGATTAGCATCAGCAAGCGTGGCGGCAGATAATTGTTGTGGAGTAATCAGGCATAGTACCAACCCCAACAACAGAAAAAGAAAGGCGACAGACGCTGTCGCCCTCACGACACCGCTTGCCAAGATAGAAAAACTGGCAGACATGATCCCCCTCAAACATTATATAAAATAAATAGCAACAAATTCTTATATATAATATTCAGGAGTGAATTACAAGTAAAAGATTGAAATCATTATAGAAAAACCAATTTTGACCTATAAGTCACACATTAAGTATCGGTTAGCTTTACTGTAAACCACTCGACCAGAAGGTGTTTTTAGCTTTAATTGAGGAGAGCCATCCTTATCCAACCTGCAGTCTGATATAAAGACTCAGTAGTAAGATACAATCAAAATTGACCTGGGTCATGGAACAATCCGGAACAAGTCACTAGCATACGGCTACACTATATAAAGATTAACCAAACAGGAGATTGAATCGATGGGAAACTGTTCAAATGGTAGTGACAATGGCGGGCCTTTTTCCGAAGGTCGGGATCTGGTCGAGTTTGTCTACAATGCCCACGGTGGCGGCATGCGCGATCAACCGCTTCCGGGTGGTGGTCTGGCTACCGTCTGCCAGGGGTGTGGTGCCGATTTCACCCTGGAGACATTCGTCATGGCCTGTCCAAAGTGTCAAGGTGTGCATGCTGTAGCGCCACCCCGTGCTGACGATGCTGCTAATATCCAATATGCCGGAGAAGAATTCCGTTTGCCTTGAGTAACCGGTAGTAACTTCTGAGGCGGCCAGCGCATGACCGCCTTGATTAACCGGATTCTTAGTCCCGCTCTCGACCGCACGACCAACAGGCGCCGAACTGCGCCCCGAGCTCCTCATTACACTCCGGACAAATCCACGGCTCTGCACCAACCTCTGTATTTTTCAACCAGTTATCGAGAAACAGTCTGGCCCGCGGGTAGACTTCATCATCGATCAACCACAGCTCCGGGTAACACTCGACAAACGGAATTTCCCCCAGACCGGCACTCAGCTGGTCGTTCTTCAAAATGCAATCGATCCCCTCTTGAGCCAGAATTTCCTTGATCATCCCGGCCTGGGCGCGTTCCCATGGACTGAAAGTGTAAAGTTGCTTCATGTCGATAATTATAGCATTGCTCCTGCTGTCAGGAAACAAGTACTCCGGTTATTTTAAGCGAATAGCAGTGGCAAACTACTTAAGTGTCCATCCGGAAACTCCAGATGGCACAAGTGCAGTTTTCGATTTGGAAACGAGCAATTTTTCGCAAGGTCAAGGAAATCGAGCATTTGAGCGGAGGCGTAGCACTTTACGCCGCACAATCAAATGTGCAGATTGACGCAGAGATTGCGGAAAAGGGCCGTTTCCGGACGAAAACTACTTAGTTCACTGTTGAATTTATCCGACAAAAACCCGCGTGAAAAAAGCGACAAATATATCAATAAATAATTTAATTTAAGTTATTTTCTATTTACATATACTTAAATACACTATAATATCGATTAATCTAAAACACCGTTATGGATTTTAATACACTTCTGAATTCATTTAAGAGATGGTCGTTGGAGTGGGTTTAAACGGAGAGGGGCTCTCGTCGCAAACGGAAATGTTAACCTGAGGTAGGGATGGGTAAAAACTCTACACAATCAACATCCGAAACAACTGCGCTCGTAGGAATAACTCCCTCTGATTCAAGTCGTAAGTTAACCCGCAAACAACTGATTAATCGTCTCAATGCTGTCAATTTTCATGATGCAACCATACCGATCACCCTTAAACATAACCGTTTCGGCAACAACCTTATCCTCTCCGCTCGGCCGGAGCCATGTGCCGGTGAAACCCTGCATTGTATCTGGGCTGAGCCCGACAAAGTACCGAGTCGTCTCGACAACTACTCCTGCAGTAATTTCCTGATCAACGATGGCAAGAGCTCCTACGCCGTTAAAACCAGACTGCTTGCAGCCGACCAGAACGGTATAACTGTGTGTCTCCCGGCTATCAGCCGCCAGACCGCAGCACGGTCCGTCAAGCGCTACGAAGGTTTTCAGATTCAGGTTCAAGTTATCCAGAACGGCTGTATGTTTTTTGGTAGCATGATTGACTTCAGCTCCCGCTCGATGCGCGTTGAGATATGTTTGACTGATGGCCAAAGCGGACACTGGATCAACCAAGAGCAGGCGGTTGAATTGGTGCTGTTTTGCAAGGAGGAAATCGTTTTCTCCGGGCGCTGCCGCATTACTCGTAAGCAGCCTGGCGGTGCCCAGAAAATCACACTGGTGACAGTGCCGATCATGCCGGAAGCCAGCCGTTATCCGAACAGCGAATTTCGCAGCAGCCGGCAGCAGCTGGTCCCGGCACCGACTGTATCATTCCAACACCCGCTGACCGGGCGGCTGACCAATCTGCTAACCAGAAACATCTCCGGTACCGGGTTTGCCGTTGATGAGCCGACAGGCGAATCACTCCTGGTAACCGGCCTGATTATCCCGCAACTTCAGCTGCAGTTCACCAGCCATTTTTCTATCACCTGTCGCGCACAGGTGGTCTACCTGAATTCTGACTCGAGCGATTCACCTGCAAAAAACCGCTATGGGATCGCCTTTCTCGATATGCCGGCCGATGACCATTTGCAGCTCCTGTCTCTGGTTCATCGTGCCAACAATGAAGAAGCCCAGATCTCCTTTAATATCGAC
>JAUVAJ010000158.1 GCA_030591795.1 Desulfuromonadales bacterium
CCGTTTTAAACTCCGGCTCATAGCCGATAGTGAAGCGGTCAGTGGTGGTATTGCGCATACTCAGGAAATGCGCATTGTTTTTATCAAACGGGCAGATCGGTTGGCTACACGGTTCAAAGCCAAACTTTTTGTAATAGAAAGGTTCACCCAGAACAAACAACGGCTCATTTTTGATCTCTGCCTGGCGTAAGGCAAAGCGGAGCAGCTCCGAGCCGATCCCTTGCTTTTGAAAGTCGGGGGATACGGCCATCGGTGCCAGGTGCAGGCCGCAAACGTCAGCACCATTATAGGCGTTGGAAAAGGCGACATAGGCGATCGCTTTGCCAGCATGAATGCTGATCCATTCATGGATCGGTCGATTGTTGTCGTGGAGCTTTTTAACCAGGTCTTCTTCGTAGCTGCTGCCCGGAAAGGCGCGGCGCAACAGTCCGTAGACTTTGGCTTGTGTCTCTTTTGTTACGGTGCGTATTTTCATATTACGTGGCCTTTAAACCAGAAGGGTTAGCATATCAACAACTGACCATCATCATCGGCATCAAAGTCGGAATCTTCGCGTATTGGCACCTTCTTGACTGCTGCAACCGGCTCAAGGGCAGCCTGCTCGTTGATGCTTGTCGCCGCCAGCTGTTCTGCTTTTTGCTCTGCTGCTTCGGTTTCGCGCCGGCACTTTTCGGCGGCCCGTTTGGCCAGCTTATCGCAGCGTTCATTGAATGGATGCCCGGCGTGGCCGCGGACCCATTGCCAATCGACCTTATGTTTGTCGGCCAGTGCCGCAAGTTGCTGCCAGAGATCCTGATTAGCGACCCCGTCCGGTCCGTTCAGTCGGCCGTTGCGGATCCAGCCCTGCAGCCATTCGTTCATGCCGCGCACCAGGTACTGTGAATCACTGAAGACCCGAACCGAACTGCGGTTTTTCAACGCTTCAAGTCCCCGGATTGCTGCGGTCAACTCCATTCGTTGCGAGGTCGCCACCGGTTCAAAACCGCTCAGCTCTTTTTCGTGTTCGCCAAAACGTAAGACCACACCATAACCGCCCGGCCCGTTGTTACTACAGGAACCATCGCTATAGAGTTCAACCAGGCCTGCCGGTGGCGGGGTGAAGGCGAGCTCCAGCGACTCAAGCTCAAGTTCGCGCAACAAAGGCAGCAACTCCTGCAGATTCGGCGGCTGACTCTGCAGCTCAGGCAGGGTCACTGCCAGCTCAACATCGTAACGGACGGTCGCCAGGGTTTTCGACAGCCGGGCCTGATCGGCATAGATATGTAAATTTTCTTTGCGTTTCTTGCCGTTGACCAGGTCTTTCCATTCGAGAACCTTTTCCAGAGCACCGAAGCGCTGAACCAATTCGGCGGCGGTCTTCTCGCCGATCCCGGGCACCCCCGGGATATTATCCGAGGTGTCGCCGGCCAGCCCCAAAATATCCGGCACCAGTTCGGCGGCAACACCGAAGCGCTCTATAACATCGTCCGGCCCGGAACGCTTCTCCTTCATGGTGTCGAGCAGGCTGATTCGCTCATCGACAATCTGCATCAGATCCTTGTCGCCGGTGACAACCGTAACCTCGACCCCTTCTGCAGCATAGCGGCGCGCCAAAGTGGCTATCACGTCATCGGCTTCAAAGCCGGTCGCTTCGAGGGCCGGAATGTTGAGCGCCTCGACGACCTGTTTGATGTATGGAACCTGAAGCAGAAGATCTTCGGGCGTGGCGTCACGATTCGCTTTGTAGTCCGGATAGAGTTCGCGGCGAAAGGTCTCCTCGCGGGGGCGGTCGAAGACTACGGCCAGATATTCGGGCTTGTTCTCCTGCAGCAGGCCGAGGAGCATCCGGGTGAAGCCAAAGACGGCATTGGTCGGCATGCCGGCCGCGGTGGCCAGATCGCGGTAACCATAATAGGCACGGTAGATGTAACTCGACCCATCGAGCAGGTAGAGCTGCGCTGTTGATTTTATATTCTCTTCTGGTTTAGGCATAGTTCCTCGGACTTTTAATGTCATGCGACGGAGTTAGAATCGCACATCTTGGAAATTGATCAAAACCTTTTTTGAGCAACAAGGCTTTTAAAATAGTAGCTTACGCTCAGACTCAAAGTCCATTTCACGGCCGGAAACCGGATCTCTGAATTGCAATCGCCGGGCAAGCAGTTGCAACGGGTTGTCGAGATCGTCCGGCTGTTTGGGGAGTAATTCCGGGTAATATCTGTCGTTCAAGATACTGAAACCGAGCTCACTCATATGCAGTCGCAGCTGATGTTTTTTGCCGGTTAACGGGTTGAGCAGAAAACGCGCCCGGTTATCCCTGAAGTCGACCAGTCTGATTCGTGACCGGGCGTTAACGGCCCCCGGCACAGACTTCATTCGGAACCATGGCTCCGCCTCCACCATCCGGTTTTCTACAGTTATGTCGAACGATTCCGGACGATGACTGGCTTCTGCGACCGCGACATAGGTTTTTTCGATACTGCCGGATAAGAACAGGTCGCCATAAAGGCCGCGGGTCTCTTTGTTCATAGAAAAAAGGACAAGGCCTGACGTCTCGCGATCAATCCTGTGTAGGGGAGCCAGATCGTCGTTGCCGGTCGATATTTTCAAGCGATTGAGCAAGCATTCGTTGACGTAGGGACCTGAAGGTGTGACCGGAAGAAAGGGTGGCTTGCAGGCGACGAGGAATTCATCATTCTGAAAGAGGATTTTCTCTTGCAGGGGGATAACCGGTTCATCAGCGACCTCCCTGAAGTAAAAGAGCTTTGTCAGGGGCCGATAATCGGTCTCCATGCTGACCGGAGTGCCTGCCTCGTCGAGAACCTTTCCATCCAGGATCCGCCTCTCCCACACAGCCGGTCCGATACCCGGAAACCTCTTGGTTAGAAATTCGAGAATGGATGGGTAAGGTTTGTTTGTGTCCGGCAGGTGGACGCATGAAGGATGTTTGGAAATGCCCATTTAAAATACACGTCCTTCAATTGTGACCGCCGTTGGCATGGACTTCAGTGTCTCGACAGGCTTCTGATTAAGTCTTCCTCGCCGTGGCGGCCGAGCGCCCGCATCGCTTTGACGCCGCTGTCGGCGTGCTCTCTGGCGTCGCCGGTGAGATAGGCAAAAACAAAGGCGGCGAGTTCGGCCCGGGCTGAGGCGCGTCGCTCTGCTGCTGTGCGTTTTTTGCCCGCTTGCAGATAGAGCTTATCAGCGTGAGCCTGATGGGTCGTGATCGCCTGGTTGACGATGGCAATACGCTTGGCCAGTGACTGCTTTTCGGCGATCTTAAAAACCGGCACGAGCTTTTCCGGGAAATCTTCCTGAATGATTTGTGCCAGGCGTAAAAGTTTATTGGTCACAGAGGAGCCTTGAGCTGTTATTAATTTTTAAAATAGTATCCCTGAATGGTTGTGCAACAGGATACACATGCATCAACAAAAATGGGGGAGAAAATTGATGGCGTCGCAAAAAGTCCGCCCACCTGTGTTGTAGCGTCTGTTCAAGACTTTGATATACAATAGGTATGTCTTCACCCTTGAATAACCACTACGCTTTGGGGTCCGAAATTTTTGTTTAGCCATCTTCGTGGTTTTTACGAGACCATCAAAATTGAGGCAAGGAATTCTGTGAAGAGTTCGTTATACTGTTGCCCAGCAGCCTGTCGAACTTACCGGGCCGAAGCGAAAATTTGCGCGTTTGAGGACAGACTTTAGCTCGTTTGCAGCCTCATAGCAGTAGCTATGGGGCAAAAAGGAGCTGAAATATGGGCCAAACGACCGAATTTGCAGCCGGTTCATGGAAAGTCCGACAAGCTGCTAGATGGCTAAGTAAAAATTTCGTCCAGCAAGGCGTAACGGTTTTTCAGGGGTGAAGACATACATCGGTATGTCGAGGTCATGAAAAACCGCTGCAACGCAGGAGGACGGACTTTTTACAACGCCATTATTCGACCATAAAGGTTGTATAGTGTACCCGCTCACCACGCTTGACCAACAATAGCGGCTTCTTCCCTTCCTGGCCGGCCAGCGCTTTTTTGTACTCCTTAGGTGAACCGATCGTCCGACCGTTAATCTCCAGAATGATATCACCCGGTCGCAAATCAGCTTTGGCTGCTGTCGATTCCGCATCTATTTCGGTAATCACGACTCCCTGGCCAGCTTCAAGCTCATGCCGTTCGGCCAGCTCCGGGGTCAGGGCCGACACCGCAATTCCGGCCGTTGTCTTGCCCTGCTGCAGATGCGTGACAACGGTCTCCTCACCCTCATCCATCTTGCCGACCTTGGCCCTCAGTTTGACTTTTTTGCCATTACGCACCACCGTCACATTGACCGCTGCCCCGATCGGCGTTGCAGCCACAATACGCGGTAGATCACGGACATGTTCAATCGTCTTGTCATTAAAAGAGATGATAACGTCCTGACGCATGAACCCGGCTTTTTCTGCCGGCGAATCGGCAAAAACATTGGTCACCAAGGCACCGCCGGTCACATCAAGGCCGAGCGATTCAGCCAGATCATCATCAATGACCTGAATCGAAACACCGAGCCAGCCACGCGAAACATGACCGGTCTCTTTAAGCTGGGTTATGACATTCCGGGCAACATTGACCGGGATAGCGAAGCCGATCCCCTGGGCCCGGGCAATTATAGCGGTGTTGATACCGACCACTTCTCCGGCGGTATTGAACAAGGGGCCGCCGGAATTTCCCGGATTTATCGAGGCATCGGTCTGAATAAAGTCATCGTAAGGGCCAGCACCAATCACCCGCCCTTTGGCCGAAACGATCCCGGCCGTAACCGTCTGCTCAAGTCCGAACGGATTACCGATAGCCATCACCCACTCACCGACCTGCAGTTTGTCGCTGTCACCGAGACGGGTAACCGGCAGGGAGCCGCCCGCCTCAACTTTAAGCAGCGCAAGGTCAAGTTTCTTGTCGGCGCCGATAACGATCGCCGGCAACGACCGGCCATCCGACAGCGTGACATTTATTTCATCCGCCCCGTCAATGACATGGGCATTGGTGACGATATGACCATCGGCGTCAATTACAAAACCGGAACCGAGGGAATGGCTCTCACGCGGCACATTCTGCTGGCCACCGAAGAAGCGCTCAAAAAACTCATTAAAAGAATCGTTACCCTGACCGCCAAAGCCACGCGGTCCTGGCGACTGC
>JAUVAJ010000251.1 GCA_030591795.1 Desulfuromonadales bacterium
AGACCATGTCCAGCAGGCCGTTAATACCAGTATGCAAGAAGGTTGAATCGCCAATCACAGCCACCACATTCTGGCGTTCATCTTCAGGTAAAACCTTGGTCATACCGACTGCATTACCGATGCTGGCACCCATACAAATGCAGGTGTCCATAGCTGACAATGGTGGCAGAAAGCCGAGAGTGTAACAGCCGATATCACCTGTAACAAAGGCTTTTAACTTATTCAAGGCCAGGAACACGCCGCGGTGTGGGCAACCTGGACACAGACATGGTGGACGAGGCGAAAGCGTCTGCGGCGCACTCTGTGTGCCCTCCTCTAATTTCTCGCCAGTCAGGGCCTGCCGAACAATGCCGGCCGAAAGTTCGCCGCAGATCGGCAACAGTTCCTTACCGATGATTTCGATGCCCATTGCCTTGATTTGATCTTCCAGATACGGATCAAGCTCTTCGACAACGTAGAGAGTTTTAAACCGTGCTGCAAAGCCACGTATCAGCTGTTTCGGTAGAGGGTTCACCATGCCAAGCTTGAGAATTGATGCGTCAGGCATCGCTTCTCGTGCGTATTGATAGGCTACGCCGGCAGTGATGATACCGACATCAGCGCTCCTCTCTTCAATCCTGTTAAAGGGTTGGTTAGAAGACCACGCCTCAAGATCAAGCGTCCGCTGTTCAACGATCGGGTGCCGCTTGCGCGCATTGCCTGGTAGCATGACTAGTTTAGCCGGATTCTTTTCCAGACAAGGCTCAGGCAGGTCAGTAACACGATCGCCCTTAATAACAACCGATTTGGAGTGAGAAATCCGCGTGGTTGTACGTAGCATAACCGGAGTATCAAACTGCTCACTTATATCATAGGCCAGCCGGGTAAAATCGAGTGCTTCCTGGCTGTCAGACGGCTCGAGCATCGGCACCTTGGCGAATTTGGCATAATTACGGCTATCCTGCTCGTTTTGCGACGAATGCAGCTCCGGGTCGTCGGCAACCACCAGCACCAGACCGCCGCGAACGCCGGTATAGGAGAGCGTAAACAGCGGATCGGCCGCGACATTGACGCCGACATGCTTCATTGTGCAAAGAGCACGGGCACCGGCAAAACTGGCGCCTATGGCAACTTCCATGGAAACCTTTTCATTAGTCGCCCATGAAGCGTCAATTTCAGGATATTTAACAACGTTTTCAAGAATCTCGGTACTCGGTGTTCCCGGGTAGGCTGAAGCAACCTTGACGCCCGCTTCAAATGCACCGCGAGCGATCGCTTCGTTACCGGAAAGGATTGTTTTTTTCATTGGGAACCTTCAGGTGTATAGAAAAATAATTAAGCCGATTCGAACTGTGTAAACAAGCTTTGAATAGTAAAGAAATGGCGGTTCGATGTCAACGCTTCGCACCACTAAACTGGGGCATTTTCAGCATAATCCCTTCGAGTAAACCAAAATCGCTTATAGTCAGTTTTTCCGTTAGCAATTGTTGCATAATTTCCAAGGTTATTTCGATGCCGGCCGGGATAAGATCGCCGCGCCCTTTCTCCATGCCGGGCAGCAATTCACGCTCAGCTATAGTCAGGCCATCAAGGGTGCGATACATCGCCTTAATTGTCGCTATGTTGAGAGTATAACCATTCACTCGACGCCAATCATACTCAACCATCTGCATATCCATAGCCGCCAGGGTTGTTGCAGTGCCGGCTGTACCAACCAGAACAAGTGAGTTTTCGGGAATAGCGAATTGTTGCATGATTGGTTCAATTTCGTCTTTGAGCAGAGTAATCGTTGCCTGAATCTGCTCTAAACGATTGTCGCTATGCGGAAACATCTCTGCCAAATCGACGACACCTAAACGGTAACTTTTCTGGAACAGGATTTCGCCTTGATAAACCAGAACAAACTCGGTGCTGCCGCCACCTATGTCAAAGATAAGAACGGAATCAGCTGCGGTACTGATGCATGACAGAACACCGGTTGCTGTTAATAAAGCCTCTTCACTGCCATCAATGATGTCGATATTCAGTCCGGTTTCATGCAGAACCTGAGTGCAGAACTCACCGGCATTCACGGCACTGCGTAAAGCTTCTGTGCCAACAATTCGAACTGAAGACGGTTGATGTTGAGATAGTATTATTGAAAACTCTTTTAATGCAATAAGAGTTCTTGCCATCGCCACCGGTGTAAATCCCCGTGTTGTCTGTCCGCCTTTTAAACGGGTAATGCGTCTGACATAACGGTGCGGGACAACTATATCATTATCGACGGAGCCGAGCAGGAGACGGACGGTATTTGAACCGACATCGATTGATGCCAGCATCATTTTTCAATAGAAAACGGGAACACATAAGGGGTCTTCCCTGCAGGATCATCAACTTGCAGACGAACCGCATTCAACATATACAGATCAACCTCAAAAAATACCGCACCGGCTACCCTGGCACCGGAATTAATCACAATATCAGGAAAAGGGGTTCCTGTCGGATCATACGCAAAACCTCGCCCAACATAAGGCTGTTCGCTCTGCATGGCGCTGGAGGCCCGCTGGCTTTCTTGCGCTGTCACATCTAGGAAGGAAACAAAGGGGAATGGAACAAGATAATCATGCTCCGGGAGAAACAGCGCGGAAACAGCAGCCGGGTCTACAGCATTGTAGATGGTACCGGTGTCGTCAATCAGGCTGAATGAAGCAAGGGGAAGTTTGAGCTTTTTTGTACTTTTGTTTGCAGCCTCAACATAAAATGAGGTGATTGGAGTTTCGGTAGAAAACCCACCAACTGCTGTATCCTGAACGCGGGCTGAGAGGCGCATAGAGGCACGTTCAATCGTGATCGAACGATCACTGGGGTTAACCTGATCACTTGAGCTGAGAGGCTGCGGAACGATGGTAATGCCACAGCTAGAGACAAAGATAAGAAAAATCAATAAAGCCGGGACAAGTAGCAGTTTTTTCATGTCGCCCCTTTTGTCAAATCAGACAGGTTGACTTAACGCCCACATCAGCATTTCCCTGTAGTCGTCATTGTTCTCACGGATTCTTTTCGAAAAAACACAGATAATATTGCGCATTATCTTTAAAGCAATTCCCGGATGTGAAGAACAGAGCTTTTCAAAATCAGTTTTGTTGACACTTAATAATATTGCATTTGTCTCGACTCGCGCGGTGGCTGAACGTGCAGATCCATCAAGGATTGCCATCTCACCAAAAACATCTCCGGCTTTTAAAGTGATCAGGGTTTTTTCGTCACCTTCAGCGATCAGCTTTGATATCCGAACGGAACCCTTCTTGATCAGATAGAGAGACTCTCCTGGCATCTGTTCGACAAAAACAGTTTTCCCTTTCTCAAGTTTCTTCTCCTGAAAAAGGGCACCCACCGTATCGATCTCTACTGCATTCATCTGATTAAACAGAAAGCATTCTTTTAATGATGTCAGATTAACTCGGCCCATCAGTAATATCCTTGGTGGCTACTTGCATCTGATCGGGGTCAGCTTGCCACGGGTTGTCATAGATTAATATTTCCACACGACAATTAGAATCAATGTGCTTGTGCCCGGTCAGAAATCGTTCAAATCTGACTTCATGGTATTCGCGCAAGTAGTCTTCAACCGCTAGCGCTCTGGACATTGAGAGTCGGGTCGACTCTTTGTCCGTATCCAGTGGGCCGACAAAACCCTCTATACGAATGGATTTAGTTTTCGTGTCGATTATCTCCAGTTGTCCCAACACATCATCCAGAACTGCTTTAGCCTGCTCTGAAA
>JAUVAJ010000265.1 GCA_030591795.1 Desulfuromonadales bacterium
AAAGTACCGGTACCGCCATGCGGCTGATTAGAAGCGAGGCAATTTCACCGAACATCAGAGAAATGGCCAGCCCCTGAAAAATTGGATCGGCCAGAATCACCGAGGCCCCCACCACCACCGCCAAGGCGGTAAGCAGCATCGGCCTGAAACGGACAGCTCCGGCCTCGACTACCGCTTCGGCCAGCGGCAGACCGTGGCTGATACGCAGTTCGATAAAATCGACCAGAATGATAGAATTTCGCACCACGATTCCGGCGCCGGCCATGAAACCGATCATCGAGGTCGCAGTGAAAAAGGCGCCCATGGCCCAGTGGGCCGGCAGAATTCCAATCAGCGAAAAGGGGATAGCCAGCATCACCACCAGCGGCGTGAAATAGTCCTTGAACCAGCCGACCATCAGGATATAGATCAGAATCATCACCACCGCGAAGGCCAGCCCCAGATCCCGGAAGACCTCCAGAGTGATATGCCATTCACCATCCCATTTTATTGATGGTTCGGAGGTAGAGAACGGCTGGTTGAGGTTGAACAGTTCGATATGCTCCTGCTCGCCGCCAAAGTCGGTCCCTTTGAGTTTAGCCAGTTGTTCATTCATGTCAAAAATGGCATAAACAGGACTTTCAACGCTGCCGGCAACATCCCCGGTTACATAGATTACCGGCTTGAGGTTTTTGCGGTAAATCGGCTGTTCGACAGGCTGCTCGCTGACCGTCACCAATTCGCGCAACGGCACCAGAGTGCCTTGCGGATTGGTCGCCGAGCGCAATGAGATATTCAACAGACTGTCAACCCGCGCCCGCAAGCGAGCCGGCAGTTGCAGAATAATACTGATATCTTCCTTGTCAGTCGGTTGGTGAAACAGATCAATCGGTAACCCCTGGGTTGCCAACTGCACAGTTCTGCTGATTTCCCCTTCACTGAGTCCGTTAAGGGCCGCCTTCTCCTTATCGACTGTCAGCACCAGCCGCGTGCGCTGCGTCTCGCGATACCAGTCAACATCAACCACCCCTTCGGTTGAAGCAAAAATTTCACGTACCTTTTCGGCCAGCTTGACCCGCTCGGCATCACTCTGGCCATAGATTTCAGCAACCAGGGTCTGTAGTACCGGCGGACCGGGCGGGACCTCTGCCACGGCTACGGCTGCGCCATATTTTTCGGCGACTTTAGTGATAGCGGGGCGCATACGCACCGCTATGGCATGGCTTTGCTGTGAACGTTCAGACTTGTGCCGCAGATTAACCTGAATATCAGCAACTTCCGGTCCCTGTCGCATAAAATAGTGGCGCACCAGGCCGTTGAAATTATATGGCGAGGCGGTGCCAACGTAGATCTGATAATTAAGCGTGGCTGGATCCTCGCGTACAACAGCAGCCATCTCGAGTGCCACTTGGCTGGTCTGTTCCAGAGTCGAGCCTTCAGGCATATTAAGAATGACCTGAAACTCACTCTTGTTGTCAAAGGGGAGCATCTTGACCTTGACCTGGCCGAAATAGACCATTGAAAAGCTGCCCAGAAGTAAGATTATGATTACGGCAAAAAAGACAGTGCGCCAGTAACCACTGGCCCGTAAGGGATCCATGATGCGGTGATAGAGACGGGTAAAAAAATCATCAGGGGCGTGATCATGATCGATCTCGTCTTTGGCTACAGAGCCGTCAGCGTTTGTCTTTTGCCGCCGCAACAGCTGGACTGCCGCCCAAGGTGTGACGGTAAAAGCGATAATCAACGAAAAAACCATTGCGGCTGAAGATCCGATCGGAATCGGTCGCATGTAAGGGCCCATCAAGCCGCCGACAAAGGCCATCGGCAAAATGGCGGCAATGACCGCCAAGGTCGCCAGAATAGTCGGATTGCCAACCTCGGCTATCGCGTCAACGGCTATGGTCGTCATAGACTTGTTACCGGCCCCGGGCAGGCGCATATGCCGGACGATATTTTCAACTACCACAATGGCATCATCGACCAGGATACCGATTGAGAAAATCAGGGCAAACAGGGTGATCCGATTGAGAGTGTAGCCGTAGAGATAGAAGACCAGCAAAGTAAGGGCGAGGGTCGAGGGAATCGCCAGCAGCACCACAATTGACTCGCGATAACCGAGAAAAAAGAAGATCAACAAGGCCACGCCGGAAACGGCAATTCCCATGTGAAACAGCAGCTCATTTGATTTTTCAGCGGCAGTATCACCATAGTTGCGCGTAATACTGACTTTGAGGTCTGCCGGAATCAGGGTTCCCTTGAGACTTTCGAGTTTTGCCTCGATCTCGTGGACCACGTCAATCGCGTTGGCACCGGGGCGCTTGGCCACCGACAGCGTCACTGCCGCCTCTTCATCCTGACCGGCCTGGCCAAACAGCACGTAGGTATCCGGTTCTTGTGGTCCATCGATGATCTGAGCTACATCGTCCAGATAGACCGGACGGCCACCATCGACGCCAACTACAATGCGCCCTATTTCAGCCGCAGAGCTTAAGAACTTGCCGGTTTGCAGCAAGACCTGATGATCGAGAGATTCGAGCTTGCCGGTATAAATTTGCCTATTGGCCTGTTGCAGAGCCGGAATCAGTTGCATTGGGACCAAATTACGTGCCGCCAGCAACAAAGGATCAAACTCGACCCGCACCTGACGCCGGGTGCCACCGATCAGCTTGGTCTCGGCGACATTCGCGATGCTCTTGATTTCTTCATCTACCTGGGCAGCAAGACGACGCAGGATAAAATGATCGTAATCACCGCCATGAAATGTCATAGCCAGAATTGGCACATCGTCAATGGTGTGGGGCTTGATCAGTGGTTGAGAAACATTATGCGGAATACGATCAAAGTTGGTCGACAACTTATGGTTGGTTCGCACAATCGAAGTTTCCAGATCTTCCCCGACATAGAAACGCACCACCAGCAGGCTTTGCCCGGCCATCGAGGTCGAATAGATATATTCAACGCCCGGCAATTCGTAGAGTAGTTTCTCCATCGGGATCGACACTCGCTGTTCGATCTCTGCCGGAGTGGCACCGGGCATGCTGACCAGTATGTCGATCATCGGTACTTTGATTTGCGGCTCTTCTTCGCGCGGCAGCAGAGTAAGCGCCATGAACCCGAGAAGTAACGACGTAACAATCGCCAGCGGCGTCAGCCGCGAATTAACAAAGGCCGCGGCAATCCGGCCGGCAAAACCTGGATTATTGATCATCGGCTCTTTCATTTTTGGCTTCCTGCCTCAACAACTACGAGCGGTTGTCCATCATGTAAAGTAGCCTCACTTGCGATGACAACCTGATCCCCCGGACGCAGTCCGGAGAGAATCTCAACCCGGTCCGAATGACGAGCGCCGCTACGGACCAGACGCAGGCGCGCAACGCCCTGATCGGCGACAAAAACCTGCTCCATCTGCCCGTTCATACGTAGAGCAGTTTTAGCAATCAACAGCGTCTGTGCACCGTTATCAACCAACGACACCCGCGCAAACTGACCACTGCGTAGCGCCGGGTTGTCAGGCAAGGTCAGTTTTACCTGGGTGCTGCGTGACACCGGATCAACCGTCGGTGAAATTTCACTGATCTGTGCTTCTGTTGCCAGTCCAATCGCCGGAATGGTTAAAGGCATAG
>JAUVAJ010000015.1 GCA_030591795.1 Desulfuromonadales bacterium
CTCCCCAATCCGGTAAACCCCGGCGTCGGCAAAGGGTATATCGGCAGTCAGGAGGTTATCGTCCTCGTAACGTGGTAACTGACGCAGCACCTGCGCCAATGGCCCGGGGGCCATTTTAGCGGCTCAACCGCTGGTGCGTGACAGGTCAGTCAGTTTTATACGTTTTTCGGTCATTTTTCCCTCAACTGTTTAGTGTGCTTTGGCATGCCAGCATGTAAATCTGGTTCATAGCCATTGCCTGCGTCCAACGTGGATACACTTAACTTCCCGCAGGCAACAGCTATAACCCAGATGCTGTGCAACGGGTAAACTATTATACGATTTAAAGGTTGTTGGGTAGCTTCCAGACCACCCGGACATCTCCCTTGCGCAGAGTGTACTTGATTGCGTCGAACTGTTCCAGTAAAGCTTGCACCGCTTTGCGCGAACTGCCGAGCTGGTCGCGGAATTCAGCCAAAGTAAACTCCTTATTGCTGAAAGTGTCGCGCAACAGGGTTATGGCCTTATCGTAAGTCTGACGATGGAAATAATTCTCTTCGTTCAGTCTGACCAATTGACCGGTGGTAAACAGGTAGCCGAGGGCGGCTGTCAGCTCTGCGTCTTTCAGTTTGAGCTGTTCGAGCATTTCAGTTTTATTTTTGGCCTGGGCACCGGCCTGGCGATAGAGCTGTACGATGGCGTCAATTTGTGTCTGTTGCTGTTGTGTCGGTTGCAGCTGAAAGTCAGGCCGAGCGGCGCTGTCGGCGTGACGGACGATTTCTTTATCCTGAATTGATTGCTCAAGCAGCCCGTCGAAAGCTTTTTGCGACAGACTTTTTGGCAATGTTCCTTTCAGTGTCGCTAACGGGATCCCGGCCAGTAGTGGGTGGTCGACATGGAATTGCTCGACGCGTGCACTCAGCAGGTGGCGCCAGGCACGTACCGTGCTGCTGTTAAACCATTGATCGCCGAGCGCAGCGATTGTCCCCTCTGTTGCCAGCGTGTCGAGATGATCGCGGATTCGTTCAGAACCGAGCCCTGACGCCTGCTCGAGATCCTTGAGGCGCGGTGTCGTCAGCTCGCTGATTTTTTGCAGCAGGAAGGCCTGCTCGCCTGACTCCAGATCTTGCAACGCCTGCATGACGTCGTCACGAAAGCGCCGATGCTTGGTCGGGCGAGGGTCGATCACCTGGCCGCCGCCAATAGTGGTCATCGGTGAATACGAACGGATGATGAACCGATCCTGACGCTGGGCGACCAGCGGTCGGTCAAGGTGGATCTGCACCAGCGCGCTCTCACCTGGCTCGAGCTGGTCGCGGTCGAGCAGGGCGACCAGACCGACCACGCGGGCTGTGCCGAGATAAAGATGGACCGGGTCACGGAACTTGAGTGGCCGTGGGGCGGTTGCCAGCAGACTGAGGCGGGCATCGAACCGGACGGTCTGCTCGTAGATTCCCGGTGTGCCGACCACCGAACCGCGGCGGATCTGTGCCCGATCAAGATTGGCCAGGTTGAGTGCTACCCGTTGTCCGGCACTGGCCGAATCAGATTTTTTGCCATGCACCTGAATCTCCCGCACGCGGACTGTTGCGTCAGCTGGCAGGATTTCGACACTGTCACCGGTGTTAATCTGGCCGGAGAGCAGGGTGCCGGTCACCACCGTACCGAAACCGGCAACGCTGAAATGGCGGTCGACCGGAAGCCGGGCCGGGCCATCAATATCGTGCGGAGAGAGGGTGCGCAGGGTCTCTTCGATGGTCGTGACCAACTCCTTGAGGCCGGTACCGGTAGTGGCAGAAACACGACAGACCGGGGCATCTTCGAGAAAGGTGCCGGCCAGTTCTTCACGGATTTCTTCTTCAACCAGATCAAGCCAATCTTCATCTTCAGCCAGATCACATTTAGTCAGGACAACGATGCCGCGGGGAATCTTGAGCAGGTCGAGAATCTGCAGGTGTTCGCGAGTCTGCGGCATCACCCCTTCGCCGACATCAACGACCAGCAATACCAGATCCATGCCGCCGACACCGGCCAGCATGTTGTGAATGAACCGTTCGTGGCCTGGGACATCAACAATCCCGGCCATGCGGCCGGACGGCAGGCGAAACGGGGCGAAGCCGAGATCGATCGAAATACCCCGTTCCTGTTCTTCGCGCAGACGATCAGTCTCAACTCCGGTAAGAGCGCGAATCAGGCAGGTTTTGCCATGGTCGACATGCCCGGCGGTGCCGATGATGACTGGTGCGTTATCAGACATGGAAGAGTAATCCTTTGCAGTCGGATAATTGGCTTGCTTGCATAAAGACAGAGAGCATACATACAATCTTTAGTTAAAGGCTAATGGGACGCTGATAAACGCTGAAAGAACATGATTTATACACCTTGAACCAAAATCAGTTAACAGGGATGTGCAGGATAGGCAGGATGTTTAAACCAAAAGGATCTGGTTTAGTCTGGTTTACATGTTTTATCCTGCTCATCCTGTCTATCCCTGTGAAAAAGTTTTTAGTTTTTGTCGTAATGATTATGTCTTGTCATTTCTAACGCACGCCTTCGCCAATCAGCCTACGCATGAAGCTTTGGCTAACATGGTCTATGGCGCACAAGCAGAGAGAAATCTGTATGGCTGTAAATCGAGATCTCTCCCTCTGGTCGAGATGACAGGTTATGATTTTTAATTTGCATTAACTCCCATTTTTGTCATTTCGAACGTAGAGAGAAATCTGTATGGCTGTAAACCGAGATCTCTCCCTCTAGTCGAGATGACAGGTGTTTATTTACTGTTTGTCAGATTAAGTATTTCAATTACGAAACAGTGCGCAGATGGCATCGGCATCAACACTGTCAATTTGTTCTGAGTTTAAGAATTTTTGCACATATTCAGCATAGGCCTGTTGGAGGAGAAACAGCTCAAACAGATCCGGATCGATGTGACCCTCAAAGCACATTTGGCCAAGGATGGTTAGCGCTTTAGACAGTTTGATTGGCTGTCGATAAACCCGATCACTGGCGGTCAGCGCCTCGAAGATATCTGCGATAGCCAGTATTCTGGCTTGCAGTGGTAGTTCACCGGCTGGAATTCCCTGCGGATAACCGGTGCCGTCCATTTTTTCATGGTGGCTACCGGCAATCAGCGCGACTTCCTTAAGGTGCTCGGGAAAGGGGAGATTAGCCAGCATCCGTTGTGAAACATTTACGTGATTGTTGATCAGGTTGCGTTCTTCATCGGTCAAAGTTCCTCTCTGAATCGACAGATTGTAGACTTCATCTGCCGATAACAGTGCTCTGGCCGGTTGCCCATCGGTAGACGGTAAATTGATCTGGGCAATCTGTCTGATTCGGTCGATTTTTTCTTCGGCTAGAAATTCACCGCCCGTGTTGCACTGGTGTAGAAAATCGGCGATCTGCTCGAGTTCTTCCGGCGAGGGGAGCTCGGTTTGCGTGGTTACTGCATCGGGAGTCTCCCCTTGCTGCAGTCGGCGGATTTCAGCCTCTTTGTGCAACATCTCAATGCGATGGTCAACGAGTTGAATGCGATCACAGATCGATTCAAGTTTGGTCGATTTATCGATGACAAATTCTGGGGTCGTAATCTTTCCACAGTCGTGCAACCAGGCAGCCATCTCCAGCTCATCCAGTTCCTGACGATTGAACCTTATCTTGCCGAACACCGGCCCGGTATCGTCATTAACTGCCCGGGCTAGAGCCATGGTGATTTCCGGAACCCGGCGACAATGCCCGCCAGTATGTGGTGATTTATCGTCGATGGCGTTAGCGATCAGACGGGTTAAGGCTTGTAAAAGGGTTTCGAGTCCGACGATCAGGTCTTGCCGGTTGAGCGAGACCGCGGCCTGTGATGCTAGTGACGCGACCAGACTCTCATCTTCACGGGTGAAAGGGATTGTTTCACCAGTCTTCTGGTCTGTGGCGTTGATCAACTGCAGAACACCAATTATTCTTTGTTCATGATCCTGCATCGGCACAGCCAGGAGCGATTGCGAACGATAACCGGTGCTGGCATCAAAAGCGTGCGTGCCGGACAGGTCAAACTCCTGGTTAGCGTAGGCGTCCGGGATATTGATTATGCAATTCTGCAACGCTGCCCGGGTGACAACCATTTTACTATTTGGACTGCCATCACTATTGTGCAGGGAGATTGGTGGAAAGCTGACCGGTGTGTCGCTGCTGCCGCCGAGATGCAGGTCGAGTGAAGTGGTGTGCACCAGTCGGAACTGCAACTGGTCATCCTCGATAATATACAGACTACCGCCGTCAGCGCCGGTTAACTCTTTGGCTCCGAGCAGGATGTGCTCCAGCAGGCGTTGGTGGTCCAGTTCGGCTGACAGGGCCGTGCCGATACTGTTCAACCGCTCGATCTTTTTTAACAGAAAGCTGTTGTCTGTTTGCTGCATTTTAATCACCGTGCAATATCTAATTAGTTTCTGTCCGGAAATTGCCCTTTTTCACAATCTCGGCGTCAATCTACTCATTTGATTGTGCGGCGTAAAGTACTACGCCTCCGCGCAAATGCTTGATTTCCTTGGCCTTGCAAAAAAATTACTGGTTTCCAAATCAGAAACATACACTACGCCCATCCAGTGTTTCCGGAGGGGCGACTAATTAGTCGCAAGTGCCGACTTGATCGCTGCAATCAATAGTGTCTCTTCATCCGGTCGAATGGTTCGTGGATTCAGCCGCAAGGTCTGATCCTGTATCCGGCCGATTACCGGTGGTGTGCCGTCACGCAATCGCCGGGCAAGCTCATCGACCGAGATCTCTTTTGGTTTGAGGCTCACGGCAAAGCCAATCAGTTCCGATAGCGGCAGGGCACCACCGCCTACGGTTGCCGTCTCCTCAATAATCCGGATTTCAGCTTGATCGCCGACCGCGGTGCTAAGTTGTGTCTCCAGTTGTGCGCAACGGGTGTTGGTCTCTGCAGCCGAGGTGGAGAGCATCCGCAGCAACGGAATTTCCTTTTTGGCCTGAACCGGATCGAGGTAAAGGCGCAAGGTCGCTTCCAGGGCAGCCAGAGTCATTTTGTCACACCGCAGGGCCCGGGCCATCGGCTGCTTGCGAATCCGTTCAACAGCATCCCGGCGACCGGCAATGATTCCGGCCTGTGGTCCGCCGAGTAGTTTGTCGCCGCTGAAGGTGACGATATCCAGGCCGGCGGCGATAGTTTCGGCAACCGTCGGCTCACGTGGCAGGCCATACTGGGTCATGTCAAATAGCATGCCGCTGCCGAGGTCTTCCATGACCGGCAGATTGTGTTGTTTGCCGAGATCGACCAGATTGGCACCGGGGACAGCTTCGCTGAAGCCGAGAATCCGGTAGTTGCTGGTGTGCACCTTGAGCAGCAGGCCGGTTTGATCGTTGACTGCAGCAGAATAATCTTGCAGATGGGTTTTGTTGGTTGAACCGACTTCCCGCAGGCTGACACCGCTCGCTTCCATCACTTCCGGGATACGAAACGAGCCGCCGATCTCCACCAGCTCGCCGCGTGAGACGATCGCTTCTTTACCTTTGGCCAGCGTTGCCAGCGAAAGCATTACCGCTCCGGCATTATTGTTGACGACGGTTGCGGCTTCGGCGCCGGTCAGTCGGCAGATCAGTCGCTCGACATGGCTGAACCGGTTGCCCCGCTTACCGGTTTTGAGATCGAATTCCAGATTACTGTAAGAACGGGCAACGCCGTTAACTGCCGCTAGCGCCGAATCAGCCAACGGCGCCCGGCCGAGGTTGGTGTGTAGCAGGGTTCCGGTGGCGTTGATTACCGGACGCAGTCTCGGTCTGTGCAGTTGAATCGCCAGATTGGCGGCCTGGTCAGCGATTGTGTCAATACTTGGTGGTTGTGTCGTGGGGTTCGTGTCGTCAAGAATGCTCTGGCGACAGTTCTCGACAGCTGTCTGGGCCGCTTCGAGCAGGATGGTGTGTGGGATTTGTTCCGTCAGTTCACCGAGTTGTGGTGATTGCAGAATCTTGTCTATTGCAGGTAGTGAGCGTAATGCTTTGTTCATGTCGATTGCACTCTATTGTTCGCCTCTGGCGACGTGTCAAACGACTGAACAGGTCAGGCTAATCCTGACTCTCTTCCTGAATCCGCCGCATAGTCGCATTGACTTTTCCAGCAGCCACCGCCATGACAATACCCTGTATAGCGCTGACCTCTGTGTTGCTGATACCTTCAACCCTGGCAACGCCAAGGTAATGCTCGACTCAGAGATCGCAGCCACTCGCCATGGCTGCTGTCAGGCCAACAATGACAGTTGTCCGGGTATCGAACACCGATTCATCTCTGACTGCATCATAAAAATTGCAATAAGCTTTATGTTGTTTGGGTAAAAGCATCCTTTTGTTACTCCTGACTGAGTCTATAACAGTCGTAAATGCTCCGGGTGTTTGGCTCTTCAAGGCTCATCCGGTCGTCAGATAGATCGATGACTTTAAAACTCTGGGCACTACCGCCGCTGCGATATCCAGGATTGCTGATGACGATGTCGTCTTTGCCCCGTCTGATCCATTTTCCCTGCCGGGTTTTGCCGGATGACATCTCCTTGGTGATGACCAGGTTGTTCTGCATAAGTGACAGTTCATAGGTGAAGACGTTGTTGGTGCATTCCCAGGTACCGAGCAGAGGGTCTCTTCGCTGGGTGTTTTGCGTGGGGTCAGCATATTCCTGCGATTTAATTACAGCGATCTCGGAACGTAGAGCAGCTGCTTCCCGTTCCAGATCACTCAACCGTTCTTCCAGTTGTTGAATGTCTGCTGGGTTCGCAGCTTGCGCAATGCCGACCGGGATGGCTAGTGACAATGCTAATACTATAATAAAGGTAGTTGATGCTCGACTCATGGTCAAACCTTTACACTTAAGGCTTTGCGACAGATCGACTCTGAACAGTCTAGCTGATTTTATCCATTTTTCCAGTATGTACAGCAGACCAGGAATAAACTGGAAAGGTGTTTTTGAAAATAAATTGGCGGGAACAGATGGGAATCGAACCCACCAGGGACGGGATACGCCCCTCACCGGTTTTGAAGACCGGGCGCGTCACCAGACTACGTCCTGCTCCCAGATCAAAGCTTGAAATCAGACAGGCCAGCGAGTTGCCGGCCTGTCTGGTGTTGTTTCGAGTTGGTACTAAAAGAGAAAGCGGAATCCGACATTGATATGATTAATCAAAATAGCATCAGCTTTAGTTTCCCCAAAATCTACACTGTTTGTTCCAAGAAATTTATACCCGATATCAATGACGAAACTGTCACTGGTGTTCAGGGTGACGCCGGCTCCGAGCTGGTATTGAAAGGTGAATGCCTGGCCTCCGGTCACAGCAGTTGTGTCGAGATCAAATCTGGCCCCGCCAACACCGCCGCCGAAATACGGAGACATCATGCCGTCTTTATTGAAGTCAAAGAAGACGCTCATCATAAAGTTGAGCATTCTGATATTGCCTGTCGTGTCAGACCATGTACCGTTTTGAACCTGGTCGAGGTCTGAATAGAGATAGCCCCCAGAAAATTCTACACGGCCAACATCCCAGGCCAAGCCGGTAGCAATCGATGCGTTATATCCGGGTAAGAAAGAAAGACGTGTCGCGCCACTGGGGTCGGTGAGATCGATCCCGAGCACCTTGGATGCACCACCGCTGAGGGTAAGGTATCCACGGGCATCGTCAAAATAAGTGTCTGACATTAAGCCGGCAGAAGCTTGAGATGCAAACAGGCTGGCTGTCAGAGCAAGTGCAACGATCAGCGTTCTTTTCATCGAGAGATCCTCCAGTAAATTTCAAACGTTCAATAGAGCTATAAGCAAGTGTATTTTCAGGATAAATAGCACAATATTCGGTCTGTGGCAAGAGATTGCTCGTCTGTCAGGGCCCTCTGTCTGCAGAGTCCGGTCGACGGGGAGCAACCTTGCGGGTTGACAAAAACCGTCAAGGCCATTAAATTGTCGCAGAATCCATTGTTTAAGGAGATTAGTTCGATGCCGATGTACGAATATAAATGTCAGGCCTGCAGTCTGATTTTTGAAGCGCGACAAAAATTTTCTGACGCGCCGTTGACCGAGTGTCGTGAGTGTGGCGGTGCGGTAAAAAAAATGATATCCCAGACCGGCTTCGCCCTGAAGGGTGGTGGTTGGTACGATCAGGGTTATGCTGATAAACAACCATCGTGTTCGTCGGCTGGCAAAGCACCAGCATGTGCCGGTTGTCCGAAAGCCGTTAACGACTAAACCTGTTCTTTTCCTGCTTTCTCTTAAGGTGGACTTGTGCCGCCTTTTTTGTTGCCTACCTGCCGTTACGATGCGTACAATCAAGCCTCTATTCGCAGCTGTCGGGGCGCACTCATGAAACACCTCATCCCTCTGTTTATCGCAGGCCTTCTGCTGTTTTTGCTTACCGCATGTAATAATCTCGGTTATTACAGTCAGAGCGTCTCCGGTCATCTGTCAATCATGTCGGCCAGCCGGCCGATCGATGAGCTTCTGGACGACCCTGAAGTCTCAGATATTCTCAAGCAAAAATTGAGTCAAGCACTTGAATATCGAAGTTTCGCCAGCGAAGTTCTGCTTTTACCGGATAACGACAGCTATCTCTCCTATGCCGACACCGGACGCTCCGCGGCGGTCTGGAATGTGGTTGCCGCTCCGGATGACTCGTTGACACCGAAGCAGTGGTGTTTTGCCTTTGTCGGTTGCCTGCCGTACCGTGGCTACTACGACCAGGCGGAGGCTGAAGCCTATGCTGAAGAGTTGTCCGCCCAGAGTCTGGATGTTTTGACCTACGGCGTGCCGGCGTATTCGACCCTCGGTTGGTTTGATGATCCGCTGCTCAACACCTTGATCGATCTTCCGGACTGGGCATTGGCCGGCATCATGTTTCATGAGTTGGCGCATCAGCTGGTTTATGTCGAAGATGACACCATCTTTAATGAGGCGTTCGCTCAGACGGTTGAGGAAGAAGGACGGCGGCGTTGGCTGGAACAGCATGGCACAGATGCAGGGCGTGCATCGTTTCAGCAGTTTAGTGTCAGACAGTCTGAATTTCAGGTGTTGATGCAGGAGACCCGCGAAAAATTGTTGATTTGTTATGCCCCGGAACAGGAGCGCCACGCCCGGCTTGACTGCAAGCAGGAAACAATTGAGCAGATGCAGCGACTGTATGTACTGTTGAAAGATAGCTGGGCCGGCTATGCCGGTTATGATGACTGGCTCAAGCCACGGCCGAACAATGCCCATTTTGTTTCGTCACACACCTATCAGCATTATGTGCCGGCTTTTGAAAAATTGCTCCGGCAAGAGGGTGGTGATTTGCAACGTTTCTACGTTGAAATCGAACGATTGGCCGACCTTCCTCTGAAAGAACGTCGACAGCTGATGGAAGGATTGCTGGCGGACGAAAAACAGCCGCTCTGACCTTTACAATCCGGGGTTAGTTGCGTATAGTTTTAGCTCTTTTGCAGTCCTATTCTTACACTTACATAACCACTGTTTGTCAACGAATCCAAAAACAGGAGAATAATCGCATATGGCACGAAAAATTGATGGAAAGCAGATTGCGGCTAATCTGCGTGAAGAGATTGCCGCTGATGTAAAGAAGCTGCAGTCTGGTGGTGTTACGCCGGGTCTGGCTGTTGTTCTGGTTGGCGAAGATCCGGCTAGTCGGGTTTATGTGACGATGAAGGAAAAGGCCTGTGCTGCCGCTGGTATTTTTTCCGATGAGCACAAACTTCCGGCCGAGACCAGCGAAGAAGTGTTGCTTAATCTGGTCGATCGTCTGAATAACGATGCAAAGATTGACGGTATTCTCGTGCAACTGCCGTTACCGGATCATATCGATGAGGCGAAGGTGCTGGAGGCTATTTCACCGGCCAAGGATGTCGATGGCTTCCATCCCTATAATGTCGGGCGTCTGGTTACTGGTAATCCGCTGTTTCAGCCGTGTACGCCGTATGGGGTTATGAAGATGCTCGAGGCGGAGGGGGTTGACCTGACCGGCAAAGAGGTCGTGGTTGTTGGTCGATCCAATATCGTCGGTAAGCCGGTGGCGCTGATGTGCCTGGCCGAACATGCCACGGTTACCATCTGCCATTCCCGCACGCGAGATCTGGCTGACCGGGTGCGTCAGGCCGATATAGTGATCGCCGCCGTCGGTCGTCCGGAAATGATCAAGGGCGATTGGATCAAGCCGGGAGCGATTGTTATTGATGTCGGCGTCAACCGGGTCGGCGAGAAGAAGTTGGTCGGCGACGTCGATTTTGCCGGGGCGAGTGAAAATGCCGAAGCTATTACGCCGGTTCCGGGCGGAGTCGGTCCGATGACGATCTCCATGCTGCTCTACAATACGGTCGTCAGCGCCGGGCGTCGGGCGGAACAATCTACATAGTTTTTTAACGCTTGTCATCTCGATCAACGAGAGAGATCTGGATCTTCATTATTTCAATGTGTTCTTCTAGCAAATGAGCGAGCGATTGTTTTGCCAAAAAGCAAAGATTTCTCTCTTACGTTCGAAATGACAAGTTGGGTGTTGCCGTTATTTGAAAAGCTGTATTTTATAATTAAATTACCTGTCATCTCGAACAGCGAGAGAGGTCTCGGGTTAAGATTTTGCATTTGAAATGACAATTGACTTAAAGGTTTTAGATGATCATCAGTCGTCAGAAAAATCAAGACGAACTCAAGCAATATATCAATGGCATGTCCAGTCTGTTTCTGGTCGGTTGCGGCGCCTGCGCGACTGTCTGTAAGTCGGGCGGTGAGGAAGAAATATTCCAGATGCAGGAGTGGCTGGCCACCGAGGGGATTGAGGTGACCGGCAGTGTCGTGATTGATGAAGCTTGTCATATCATGCGTGCCGGGCGGGACTTACGCCAGAATCGTGACGGCGTCGCTGAAGCCGATGGCATTCTGGTGCTCGCCTGCGGCTCCGGCATTCAGTCGATTGCGATCAGCAGCGACAAACAGGTGATCGGCGGCCTCGACTCCATGTTTCTCGGCAATGTTCGTCGCTTCGGACAGTACGAAGAAAAGTGTTCGCTCTGCGGTGAATGCATCCTCAATGATACCGCCGGTATCTGTCCAGTGACAACCTGCGCCAAAAGCCTGCTCAATGGTCCATGTGGCGGTATAGCCGATGGTAAATGTGAAATTGATCAGGAGGTTGACTGTGCCTGGCACTTGATCTATGAACGGTTGAAAAAACAGGGACGGCCCGGTGTTTTTGCCCGTCCCGTTGCGCCGAAAAACTGGAGTAACAAGCAGAAGCCGGGTCGGCATAAGGTGGAGCGCTGATGTCCAGACTACAAGACAGTCTGGCGGCAGGTAATTTTGTTGTTACGGCCGAAATTGCACCGCCTAAAGGGGCCGATACCGCCCCGGCGCTTGACCAGGCCAAGTCGCTTTCTGATCTGGTCGCCATTAATGTGACTGACAACCAGGGGGCAAATATGCGTCTCTCCCCACTGGTTCTGTCCGGGTTGATGCAGCAGTCCGGGATCGAGCCGATCCTGCAGCTTACCTGTCGGGATCGCAATCGGCTCGCCCTGCAATCAGATCTGCTCGGCGCCGCTGCCCTTGGCATTGAAAACCTCCTCTTGCTTTCCGGCGACCATGCCAGCTTCGGCGATCATCCGGAAGCCAGGTCAGTCTTTGATCTCGATTCGGTACAATTGCTACAGACTGTGACCGGATTGATGCAAGGGACGGATATGGCCGATCAAGCGTTGTCATCAGCACCGGTATTCTTTGCCGGCGCGGCGGTCAGTCCGGAAGCTGAGCCGTTTGAATTGATGTTTCAAAAATATCGCAAAAAGATCGATTGCGGTGCACAGTTTTTTCAAACCCAGGCC
>JAUVAJ010000339.1 GCA_030591795.1 Desulfuromonadales bacterium
GGCGACCTATCATGACGTGGGCAAATTGGACGCCGATATCCTCAAGGCCATCAATAAAGAGGGAAAACCTACGGCAGAGGAATGGAAGGATATCAAGAGGCATCCTCTCGTCGGTGCGAAGAAGCTGCTGAGTCTTTATGGATATAGAAATAAAGCAAAGCCTAACTGAGCAGCATCCCGCCAAGCCAGTACAGCACCATCCCGACGACTACCGTGCCGCCAAGTGATTTGGTTTTGAGCGCAAAAACCAGAGTCGGAATCGCCACCAACAACTCCAGTCGACCGAAGGCAAAGCTGCGACTGGCGCTGTCGGCGAATAGCCCCGGCGCGACCAGGGCCGAAAGAATCGAGACTGGGATCAGAGCGAGCCAATCGATCACCCCCTGTGGCAGCTTACGATTGGCCAGGGCGACTAGCGGCAACATGCGCGGGAGATAAGTAACCAGTCCCATGCCGAGCAACAGATACAGATAGTCCGGATAGATCATACTGACCTCACCCTATAGCGCCGGCGTTGCAGCAGATAACCGCAGGTCGCGGCGACCACTGCTGCAATCACCGCGTAACCATCGCCCGGAATCATCAGGTAACAGACTACACTGACAAGAACGGCAATCAATCCGGTGATGATGTGGATACGACTTTGAATCTGATAGACCAATAGCGCCAGGAACATCGCCGGCAAGGCAAAGTCGATCCCGAACGCCCCCTGCGGGATCAGGCTGCCGGCCAGAGCGCCAGTCACACTGGCAACAAACCAGGTCGTATTAGCCGTATGGTGCAGGACCAGCGCCCGCCAACGATCCCAGCCACCCTGACGGAACCGGGTCATGTTGATTGCGTAGCTCTCATCGGTCACGCCATAAGCAAACAAAGCCAGGAACGAACGTCGAACACCATACAGGTGCGGCGCGAGCGACGAACTCATCAGCACATGACGAAAATTAACCACGAAAGTAGTAAGTATTATCGATAGTGGCGAGGCCCCCTCACCGATCATGGCAACGCCGATGAATTGGGCACTACCGGCGAAGACCAGGAGTGACATCAGACCGATATCGAATGCGCTCAACCCAGCCTGGCGAGCCAGCACGCCGAGCGCCATGCCGATCGGAAAGTAACCGAGGCAGATCGGCCAGGCACCGACCATACCGTCGCGCAAAATCTTGCGCCACGAACTATTTTCAGATTGGCAGGGTGTGTCTGTCATAAACAAAGAAAGCTTTCGGTCAATTCATCAATAAACTGCCCTGAACTTTAACCGGCACAACAGTTCAAGTCGACAAAAAAATGACCTGCGGTCTGCAGGCCATTTCATATCATATATTATTGCAAAACTAATGGTGATTAACGCTGTTTGATTATCTTTTCAAACCACTTATCAATCTCATCCAGCCGGAACGGCTTGTTAAATACCCTGCAACCAAGTTCAGCCGCCTGAAGAAAATCCTCATCAGTAAGGTTGGCCGACATAATCGCCAGATGCTGTGTTTCTCCATTGCAGCCACGCTCAACCCGGCTGGCAACAAACTCAAGGCCGGTCATATGTGGCATATATTGATCGGCAATGACCACATCGGCACATGGACCCTCCGATTGGCAAGAGCCGTTCTGTACACAAACACATTCGAGCGGGTGTTCAGCGGTCTCTACCTTATGCCCCATTTCCGTGAGGTGGATCGACAGGGAAGTACGGATACATTCTTCATCGTCAACAATCAGTACGTTCAGCATAGACAGGCTCCAAATAAAAAGGACCTCTCCTCGATGAATGAAGAAAGGTCAACTCAGAACGCTCTATGCGCTGACACCTCTCTCGTCGGCAACCCGGCTATCCGCTGCCGTGAAAACTTTGGCGGACCCGTGGTTTTGCGTCCCAGAATTACTTCCGGTTTGCTCTTATCGGAGGAATGTAAAGTACACTATAGACTAACCAGCTGATCTTAAACAATAAAAATATTTCTCATTAACAAAGTTGAATCCTTGCAAATCAAGCACTTACGAGAGCAACGTTACCGTAAACACCCAAGCCATCAAAAACTGACAGATCAACTGTGATGGACTCGCAAATTCTCCTGAAATGGCTAAGTAAAAGTTTCGCACCACAAGGCGGAACGGTTTTACAGGGGTGAAGGCCTACATACTGTAGGTCAAGGTCCTGAAAAATCGCTGCAACGCAGTCGGGCGGACTTTTTGCGATGCCATCAACTGTTTTCCCGCAAACGCGCCAGATCCTCCGGAGTCAGGCAAAGCGTTTCACCCGCGTCACGCTTTGGCTTCTTATCAAGAGCATCTTTTGCTTCTTCGATAAACACCAGCGTATGCTTGCCGATAGTGATTTTATCGTTGTGGTTCAGCGCGCCCTTCCAGTTGACAAACGAACCATTAACATAAGTACCGTTAGTGCTCTTCATATCCTCTATATAGAACGGATAGCCCTGACGATAGATCTCGGCGTGACAACGTGAAACCGCCGCATTATCGATCTGGATATCGTTTTCCTCACCACGACCGATCTTTATTCCCTGCGGCCCGATCGCCACCTCTTTAAGTCTCTTATTTTTAAACAATACTACAATTTTGGCCATGGCTCCGACTCTCCTTGGATAATTAGGACAACAACGGAATCAGTTTCCCAGAATTGTGCTGAGGCTGCAACATGTAAAAGTCCGTGACCTATTACTTCCGATTCATCAGACTGAAAACCAACTTCCCACCGTAGTGTCCGAGCAAACCGACAC
>JAUVAJ010000325.1 GCA_030591795.1 Desulfuromonadales bacterium
ACTGGGAGAAAATCCCTATATGGGATAAAGACGATAAAGATATAGTCTTTGAGATGATGGCAGATGCCTACAGTGGTCGTATTCCTGTAATACGGATTGAGAACTGGAAACACTTTACTTCACTTTTGGAACACGATTTTTTAAATCGTGCAGATACTCAATTGGTGTTCCGTGGACATCGCCGTTACGATTGGAGCATGACGCCAACATTGGGACGTTTAGCGCCTTCTGGTATTATTACGCAACGATTGGCTGATGATCAACTGACGTTGTTTCGACAAGCGATTCGTGGGCGTACCACCGATCATGTCCTGTTGGTAGATGAAAAGCAGGAAGATGAGTTGTGGTCAGTTGGGCAGCATCACGGCTTGATGACTCCCTTGTTGGATTGGACGTATTCACCCTATGTAGCCTTGTTTTTTGCGTTTTCAAAAGAAGATCAAAACGACGAAAAAGATAATCCTTACCGCGTCGTGTATGTGTTGAACAAATCTTTTGTGGCTGATGATGACAGGTGCCCGGATATTCGGGTATTTGAGCCAAAAAAAGATGATTACGGCCGTTTAGTTAGTCAAGCAGGTTTGTTTACCTTTTCGCCCTATGACGCCACTATCGAAAACAGACTCGCCGAGATTTTAGGTTCAGATGAATTTGACGACTATGAGCTACGAGCAGCTTCTGAAGAAGAAGAAACTGAAATTATCGCCAAGTACATCTGCAAGATTTATATAAAAAATGAAGATCGACAAGGCTGCCTAAAGCATCTGCGCCGGATGAATGTTCATCACGCCAGTTTGTTCCCTGACCTGATCGGTGCTTCGGATTACTGTAATATTTGTATAGCTGAGCAAGAGCGCTTGCTGGGTGAGCAAAACAAGTCTGTTGCACAGGTAAGCGAAGTCTCAGACCATTCTCAATCAACCGATATAGTGGAGCTTGATGTCGATCCGCAGGACATCAATACTTTGATTGAATTGCTTAAAATGCCAGAAGAAAGTCATGAGGTAGAGCTAGGACGTATCCGGTTGATTGCTGAGGAATTGTCTAAAGCGATTTCGAAAAGCAAATTGGTGGATTGGCAGACCCGCAAAACTATTCAAGCCGAAATTCGCAATACTACCCGAGTGTTACTGCGAAAATATGGTTACCCGGTAGATGCACGAGATTATGTTATTAGAAATGTGCTGGATGTTGATACAGAAATAACAAATGAGCAGAGAGGCTAATAAAATGAATGAAGATGAACTGGAACAACTCTGTCTCGACTGGTTCCGCAATAACAGCTGGTATGTGGCGTATGGCCCTGATATTGCCCCTGACTCAAATGCGCCCGAACGCAGCGATTACCACGAAGTGGTGTTAAAACGGTATCTGCACGAAGCCCTTGTGCGCATCAATCCGCACATGCCCGAAAATGTAATTGAGCAAGCTACGATGCAGGTGTTAAAGCCCGACAGTCCGGATTTAACAACCAGTAACCGTGCCTCTCATCGCTTCTTACTGGAAGGTGTACCAGTTGAATATCGAAAAAATGACAGGACGATCCACGACCACGCCTTTATAATCGACTTTGAAAATCTCGCCAACAATCGCTTTCTGGCAGTCAACCAGTTTACCATTCAAGGGACAAAACAACCGCGCCGCCCTGATGTGGTCTGTTTTATAAACGGCTTGCCAATTGCAATGCTGGAGCTAAAAAGCCCAAACGATGAGAACACCGATATCTGGGATGCATTCAATCAACTGCAAACCTACAAAAACGAGATCAAAGACCTGTTTGTATTCAACGAAGCACTGGTGGTAAGTGATGGTTATATTGCCCGTATTGGCTCACTGACAGCGAACAAAGAACGTTTTTCACCCTGGCGTGCCATCAAACATGAAGACGACAGGCCGCTATTGGAATGTCAGCTTGAAACCCTGGTGCGGGGATTTTTCGACCGCGAGATGCTGCTCGATTACATCCGCTTTTTTGTGCTCTTTGAAACCGATGGCAAAGTAATCATTAAAAAAATAGCCGGTTATCACCAGTTCCATGCGGTTCGCGAGGCGGTAAACGCAACTCTGATAGCTGCAAAGACACCGGATGAATATCAGTCATCCGAAGCCCGTGCAACCTATGGCAAAGAAGTTGAACCCGGCAGCAAAAAGGCCGGTGTATTCTGGCATACCCAGGGTTCAGGCAAGAGTATTTCCATGTGCTGTTATGCCGGTAAGTTGTTGCAGCAACCGGCAATGAATAACCCCACTCTGGTAGTAGTGACTGACCGAAACGACCTGGATGGCCAGCTATTCCAGACGTTCTCTAATGCCCAGGAGCTGTTCAGGCAAACACCTGTTCGAGCCAACAGCCGCAGTGAATTGCGCCAATTGCTCTCTGAGCGGGAATCGGGAGGCATTATTTTTGCCACAGTACAGAAATTCTCACCTTTTGTGAAAGAAGATGGCCATCCAACCTTAAACGGCCGACATAATATTGTAGTGATTTCCGATGAGGCACACCGCAGCCAGTATGGCCAAAAAGGCCGCTTTATAGACGTGAAAGATAAAAATGGCAATGTGACCAGTAGCAAGCTGGTATTCGGTTATTCCAAATACATGCGTGATGCTCTGCCCAATGCCTCGTTTATTGGCTTTACAGGTACACCCATTGCCCTTGAAGACAAAGACACACGCGCAGTATTTGGAGATTATGTTTCCATTTATGACATTCAAGATGCTGTGGACGATGGTGCAACTGTGCCTATTTATTACGAATCACGCCTGACAAAACTCGATTTAAATCGTGCCGAAATTGAAACGTTGTCTGACCAGGTTGAAGAAGTAGTAGAAGATGAAGAAGATGTGTCTAACCGCGAGAAAACAAAAAGCGAGTGGAGTCGCTTGGAAAAACTGATAGGTTCTAAACCGCGCATTCGGCAAGTGGCTGCCGATCTGGTGGAACACTTTGAAACACGCACGAAG
>JAUVAJ010000288.1 GCA_030591795.1 Desulfuromonadales bacterium
AGGTCAGCATCCCCCGATCATTGCCCGGAGCTGCAACTTCAACAATTCGGATCAGCGGCAGACTTCCTTCCCGGGATGGTTGGGTGTAGACGGCTATCTTGTTTTGGTCTTTTAGAAAATCAGTCTGTGAATCAATATCGTACCAAGAGTCGGGGATCGTGATTTCCAGTCCCTCGAGAAAATATTTGCGCTCTGCGCAGGCAGTGCTGACCGCTAGAAAGATTGTTGTAATCACGACTGCGCCAAGAAGAGTGTTTTTCACGCTGCAGGCCCCCATGTGTGATCGAGAAAAATTAATCCGCGACGAAACAGGCATATTAATAATATAAAATAGCAGTGTGCAGCTTGATTAAATCCCCGCCCGGTTAGCTATGGCAGCTCGCGCCAGCTCGTCACAGCGTTCATTCTCAGCATGACCGGTGTGGCCACGAACCCAATACCATTTAACATCGTGCTGCCGGGTTGCTGCCAGAAGTCGTTCCCATAGATCCCGGTTGGCGACATCTTTGCGTTGACTGTTCTTCCAGCCTTTTTTAATCCAACCATCAATCCACTCGGTCATCCCTTTTTTGACATATTGCGAATCAGTGGTGATGCTGACATTGCAGGGCCGAGTCAATGCTTCAAAGCCGGCAATGGCACCGAGCAGTTCCATCCGGTTATTGGTGGTTTCTGGATCGTAGCCGGAAAATTCTTTTTCATTGTTGCCGTAACGGACAACTGTGCCGTAGCCGCCGGGTCCCGGATTGCCGGAACAGGCACCGTCGCTGAAAATTTCAACCTGGTTATCTATCATCTTGTTTACTCCTTGTCTGGCATGAATCGCTGGCAAGACTAGCATATTCCAAAGGTTGCGGAAACGGCTGATTGGCAGTTAAATCGATTGTTTTTTTGGCTGAAAATTAAAAAAAAGAAAATAGTGAATTTCAAACACAATTCTTTTTTTGGCCGTGCAAAAAAAGTTTATGTCTCAGGTATGGTTTTTTCGAATGGTCAACTGAATTTGCAAGTGGCTGAAATAAAAGAATAAAATAGGTAAATACCGGGTATGGTATAAAATTACCAAACTGTGTTTGTCAAACGCTTTTATGAAAAAACCTGTTGTAATACAGCATGTTAAGGCGTAGAAGCGGGATAGTTAATTCATAACTTAACCAGCACAGCAAAAGGAGACTTAATAATGTTAACAAGCTTTCTCGGCACCTTGGCAATTTATGGCGGTATTGTTCTGGTATCACAACTCCTTTATGTGAAAGAAAGGTTGTCACAACGGGTCTGATCAAGAGACTGCAGTCCTCTTTTTTGCTTATGGTTTAACATCTTCCAGGCCACCCGAATCGGGTGGCCTTTTCTTTTTACTTAGCCGTAAAATAAGGTTCATTTCTCTCAAGAATATTACAACAATTTTGAGTGGGATTAAACTTGGAATAAATGTCTGTCAGAGTGGGGTTGCTGCAGTTGACATTCATCCGGCACGACCGTATCATCGCACTTTTAATCGGCAGGACATCAATGCTTCCGATTTAACTGTCGGCAGGAGGCGAGTTTAGCTATGGCCCTTATGAAAATCTATCATTACCCGGAACCGGTTTTGTCCAAAAAGGCGGAATCGATCATCGACATCGATGATTCTATCCGGCAGGTGGCTACGGATATGATTGAAACCATGTACGCTGCCCCGGGGATCGGTTTGGCTGCGCCGCAGGTCGGCATCTCAAAGCGTCTTATTGTTCTCGATTGTGGCGGTCGCGACGAAGAGTCGCAACTGCTGGTTGCAATTAACCCGGAAATTATCACGGCCACAGGCGAATCGTTCGAGGAAGAAGGTTGTCTGTCGGTGCCCGGTTATTATTGCAAGATCAAGCGTAATGCCGAAGTGACGGTCCGTTACCTCGATCTGGATGGCACCGAGCAGACTCTCGCCACTGACGGTCTGCAGGCGGTCGCCTTTCAACACGAAATTGATCATCTCAATGGCGTGTTGTTCGTCGATCATCTCTCTTCGCTTAAGCGCGGTCTGTTTAAAAAGAAGTATAAGAAAATTCTGGAGCAAATGGAGGAGCAGCTATGAAGGCGCAACAGATCCGTACGGTCTTTATGGGGACTCCCGATTTTGCCCTCGATACCCTGCATGGACTGATCGATGCCGGGCTCAATCTGGTTGGGGTCTATACCCAGCCGGATCGCCCGAAGGGGCGCGGCAAGAAGCTGGCGGCGCCGCCGATCAAGGAATTGGCGCTGCAGCAAAATCTCCCGGTGTTTCAGCCGCTTAAATTGCGTGCGCCGGAAGCGGTGGCTGAGTTGCAGGCTCTGGCCCCGGATCTGATCGTGGTGGTCGCTTATGGCCAGATCCTACCGCAGGCGGTGCTAGATATTCCCCGTCTCGGTTGCATCAATGTTCATGCTTCCCTGCTGCCGAAGTATCGCGGAGCGGCACCGATCAACAAGGCGGTGGTCGATGGCGAGACCGAGACCGGCGTGACGACAATGCAGATGGATATCGGCCTCGATACAGGCGATATGTTGATAAAAAAGACAGTCGCCATCGGCCCGGATGAAACCGCTGGCGAATTGTACGATCGTCTGGCCAAGGTCGGGCGTGCGGCGATGGACGAGACGATTGTTCATTTGCTTGATGGTAGCCTGGTCGCTGAAAAACAGGACGAGGCTCTCACCTGTTATGCGCCGATGATGAAAAAGGAAGATGGCTTGATCGATTGGAGCCGACCCGCGAGCGAGGTGCACAATCAGGTGCGTGGTCTGGCACCATGGCCCGGTGCTTACACCGCTCTGGATGGTGCGACCCTGAAGATTGCCGGAACTGTTTTGGCTGACAGATCCGGACAGCCGGGAACGGTGTTGTCGGCTGACACTGGCGGCGTGGTTGTCGCTTGCGGCGAAGGCGCGATCACTGTTGCCGAACTGCAACTGCCGGGCAAAAAAAGGTTGGCCGCCGCCGATTTCTTGCGTGGACAACCGCTCCCTGCCGGTAGTCGACTTGGTTAAGCTTCACGCTTGGTGTATGCCAGGTTGAATCCAGCCTACAATCACCGTGCAGTCGCTTTTTGGCCGATTTTTTAATTCCTGCTTTCTTCACTCCACTTGAAATTCAGTTATGCGTAATTAGATTGTCGGCAACACGACAACAACAACGCAATTTAAAAGAAAGATAATGCTTACATGAACACCCTGAAAACAGTCGGCTTGATGACATTCTTAACCCTGATCCTGGTCTCCGCCGGCGGGGCGCTCGGCGGTCAGAGCGGCGCCATGATGGCACTGATTTTTGCTGCGGTGATGAATATGGGGAGTTACTGGTTCTCCGACAAGATCGTGATCAAGATGTATAAAGGGAAAGAGACGACCAGCGG
>JAUVAJ010000037.1 GCA_030591795.1 Desulfuromonadales bacterium
ATTCACGTGAAGCTATTGCCGCTCTGGTGGACGATGATGAGTTTCCAGATTCTTTGCAGGATAGCTTTGCGGAAATCATTGAAATGGTTGAGGCTGCTAAATAAACGGTGCTGTCAACCTGATGCATAGAGTGTAGTATGTTAAAGGTACTGAACCGAAGGAAATGAGATGATTAAAAAACTAACCATTTTACAACAGAACCTGGTGTATGCCATTCCAATTTCAATGGGGCTTGGTTTGCTTTACGGCTATCTTTTTGATGCCAGTAATCTGCGGAGCCTGATTATCCCGATCACGTTCGTGATGATTTATCCGATGATGGTCACGTTGAATGTCCGGTCGATATTCAAGGGTCATGATGTAAAACTTCAGGTGGTTACGCAAATCATCAACTTTATACTGATTCCGATGCTTGTTTTCTTTTTGGGGAAAATGTTTTTTGCCGGAGCATCAGAAAAATTCGGTCTTTGGGCCGTGGGCTTGTTTCTTATCGGTGTCCTGCCAGCCTCCGGCATGACGATCTCCTGGACCGGTTTTGCCAAAGGGAACAAAGAGGCAGCTACCAAAATGCTGGTTTTCGGCCTGGTTCTCGGTTCACTGGCCGCTCCTATTTTCACCAAGGTCTTCATGGGTGCTACAGTCGAAGTTGATATGTTGCACATGTTTCGACAAATCGCGATTTTTGTCTTTGTGCCGCTGTTTGCCGGAATATTTACCCAGACCGTTCTACGTAACAAGTATGGCAATGCTGACTGGGAGCAGCGTCTTAAGCCCAAGTTTCCGCCATTTTCAGCTCTCGGGGTGGTGATGATCGCTTTTGTAGCAATCTCTCTAAAGGCCAAGGGGATTATTGCCCATCCGGAAGATATCCTGAAAATTCTGGTTCCGCTTATAGTTTTTTATCTAATTTCCTATGGGCTGTTGACGCTGGTTGGTAAAATGTTGTTCAGCCGGGAAGATGCTATCGCCATGGTATTCGGTGTTGTCATGCGCGATTTGTCAATAGCTCTGGCCATCGCCATGACCGCCTTCGGTAAAGAAGGGTCAACGATTGCCTTGTTGATCGCCATGGCCTATATTATTCAGATACAGTCTGCCGCCTGGTATATAAAGCTGGTGCCAAAGATTTTTGGTCCACCGGCAGACGAAACTACAGAAGGTAGTGTGCCAGAGACTGCTGCTCGTCAGGCAACTTCCTGACCTTACAATTACCTGCCAGATTTAATATATTTTCGGAATGAATTATGTCACCAAGACCTAAAAAACCAAGAATCAGCAACTGCCCACATCGTCAACCGGGGACTACTATAATCAAACCGGCTGGTATCCCGACCAAAGAGCTGAAGCGTATTGTTTTGGAGCTGGATGAACTCGAGGCGATACGTTTGTGCGACATTGAGGGGTTGAGTCAGGCAGAAGCAGGCGTCAGCATGTCTGTCTCCCGTGGTACTGTGCAACGGCTGGTTACCAGTGGCCGCGGAAAAGTCGCTGATGCGATAGTCAATTGCCATGCACTTGTCATTAATATTGCTGACGATAGTCAAGTTTAATTCTAGCAGCCTGTCGGCCATGTAAGTCCGACAGGCTGCTAGTCATCACGCCTCGCAACGCCACCGTTTATCTGGAGGGTTGTTGTTCATATTGTCCCGCCTTTTTTCTCTCTCCTGAAAACTGTTTACGTTTGAATAGTACATCGAGTTGGTTATATTGCTGAATTGGCCATATGGTTGAGAGCTGGGGCGTCATGTGTCGTTTTTGTTGAATCATGTTAGACTGTCAATCAATGGCAATATAAGCAGCCCAGTGTGTACAATATATCGTTGTTTGAGCAGGGTATAATCAGTGGTTACAAGCATACTGAACAAGGGTGATTCGGGGGCATTATGGTGCAGTTAACGGGGAACCAGAAAGTCACTAAATTCATACCGGAAAATCGCCAGGGTCTGGTAGTGGTGATTACCGGTCATGGCAAGGGCAAGACAACTTCGGCGCTCGGCATGATAGTACGGGCGGTTGGGCATGGCATGAAGGTCGTCATGATTCAGTTTATGAAGGGTGATATGTATGCCGGAGAATGGGATGGGCTGAAACTGCTCGGTGATAAGGTCGAACACTATGCTACCGGTAAGGGGTTTTGTGGCATCCTCGGTAATCCGTACAGTCGCGATGAGCATCGTAAAAATGCACAGGCGGCTATTGAACTTGCAAAAGAAAAAATTTCAAGCGGGGACTATAGTTTGGTGATTCTTGATGAAATTAACAACGCTCGTCATCTTGGTCTGGTTGATACTGCACAGGTGGTAGAATTGATCAAATTACGACCAGAAGCAGTACATCTGGTGTTAACCGGACGCGATGCTCATCCGGAGGTGATCGAACTGGCGGATACGGTTAGTGAAGTACAGGAAATTAAACACGCCTATCGTAAAGATATTGAACCGCAACCGGGGATTGATTACTGATGGCATTTATGTCGGATCGTATTTTTCAGACTGTGCTGATTGGCATATTGCTGTTAATTGTTTTTGTGCCACCATTATCAAGAGGGGTACTCGAATCTGCACCGTTTCAACAAGCTGATGCTGTCGGTAAGGCTTATGTGGACGAGGCTTTCGACCGGGCACTGATCGCTTTTGCTCTGGCCCGGGCGACCAATGCCGTGATCTCGGTGATACAGGACAGTGAGGTCGATATTGCCCCGGCCGGAATCGGGGTGACAATCGCTGTCGGTGAAGTTCTCGACCCGATCAACGACATGATTGAGCGCTTTTCGCTGGTGATGCTGGTCAGCTTGATCTCTCTCGGTATCCAGAAATTCCTGATCGAAGTCGTCCCCTGGTTCAGTCTTTATTGGGTTTTCGTCCCTGCATTGTTACTGTTTCTTCCCCGACTCTGGATAACAAAACCCTGGACAAACACCACAGCGTCCATTGCCAGGCGGTTGCTGCTTCTGGCCCTGCTACTACGTTTTTCAGTGCCGGCTGTTGCAGTTTTGAATGAACAGGTCTACCAGCTCTTTCTCGATCAACAATACACTGAGGCGATCGATGGTCTGGAACAGGGGAAACAGACTTTAACAGATTTTGCGCCATTGTCTGAACGCGGCGACTTAACCGAAGAAGCCGGTATCATGGCGAGCTTGAAGGAGACGGCGCGTCAGTTACAGGAAGCGACCAACCTGCGAGTGCAGATAGAACGGCTCGGCGCGAAACTGAGCGTGATGGTAAAGGATCTAGTCGCCATGATCGTCATTTTCCTACTCAACACCATACTGTTTCCACTCGCATTTCTCTGGGTGTTGTACAAGTTGTTTGGCAAGTTGACCGCTTGGTCAGCTTTGTTCCAGCCGGTGGCAATTATTGCCGCGCCTGTTGTCTCTGCTGATGTGCCGTTGGCAGATGCTGAACAAGCTTTGGCATCAGATCAGGCGAAAGATTAACCCGGCAGAGCAACCAACCCAAGGTTCAGATAGAGCAAATAGCTGTAAACGGCAATAACGATGGTTGTTAGTCCGAAAAAGAGCAGGGCGCTGAATTTCTTCAGGTTTAAATGGCGGCGGGTGCGGAAGTTGACCAACGGAAACAGGCGGAACAGGTTAAAAGCGAGGATCGCGCTCAGAATCAGGATCCAGCCCTGGGCAGTAACCAGAAAGTAAAAATCGCCACCTAGCCAGGCGCCTGTTGCGGTGATAATCGATGATGGCACCAGTAAGGTTAAGGCTCGGAACCAGGTTTTTGAAAAGATACTATTCTTGTTCTTCCAGGAATCGAAGAGGGTTAGAATTTGATCGGCGATTCTCGGGCAGATCTGTTTAACACTTTCGCTGATGGTGCTGATGCGCAGTGAGGGGGTACCATTGCCGGGGAAAATCACGGTAATTTCGATAATCTCCGGACGGCCGAGTTTGAGTTGTAGTAATATTTTTGAGGTTTTTGGTTCAAATAACTCAGGTTTGAACTTCTTGATTGAGTCGAGCTGTATGCTGTTTTTATCGTCGGTAATGCTTAAACTGTAGTTGCGTAGTGATGCTGGATTTTTCAGGTCGTACAAGCCCATCTGCTGGGTCAGGTCTTTTCTTAACAAGCGGGGGACATGCGCGAGCAGATAGTTTTCAAGCTGATTGATCAGCTTCTTGTCGACAGTGCAGGATGGCAGCGTGGTGCGTAGACTAAGCTTCTTCATCATTCCCCCGAAGTGATGTGAACGTCGATTAATCAGACAATAATCATAAACGGAATGAGCACATTGCGCAAGGTATCATCGTTTTCATCCGCTGCTGTAAACGCTTGTGATATAATCAGTCGTTGAATTTTCTTTTCATGAAGAATACGGAGTCGTGTGCATGGGTTTGCTAAGGTGGATTGCTTCCGGGTCAATTCTACGTATTATCCCAACTTTGCTTGTGTTGGCCATGGCTCTTATGCAACATCCTGCCCTGGTTCGCTTAGATGACTTATTGTACTCACGTCTGAGTCAAATACTTCAGGTTGCCGAATCTGATCAGGTGGTTGTGGTCGCCATAGATGAGGCGAGTGTTAAATCTATAGGTGGCCCCTGGCCGTGGCCACGAACTTTCGTGGCTGAAGGGGTTAAGGCGCTGCAGGGTTACGGTGTTCGAACAATAGGTCTGATTCCGCCAATGCCGACTGCGGAATGGAATCCGGGTTTAACCGGACTTCGTTCTCTGCAAAATGAGTTGCCGAAGAAGAAAATCTTCTCAGAGATACGCAACTCAATGGCCGGGATGGAAGTCGCAGTAGATGGTGACCTCCACCTTAAAGATGCGATTAAGGCCGCTGGTTCAGTTGTCTTGCCCTTGTTGCCAGCCGACGACTGGTCTGAGCAACCGGAACGAGTTATTGCTTCAGCGGTAGACTGGCATATGCCTGAGAGAACTTGGCAAATAGAGTTGGCCGCCTTGCACAATCCCTTTGATCGTCAGGAATCTGGTGCTTTGAAGGGTGTTCGCTCAAACTTTGAACCACTCGCAATGGCTGCCGTTGCTCACGGTTTTATGCCAGGCGGTTCCGATTTCACAAATCCTCATTTCCGGCTGATCTCTCCACATATCAAGGATTATTATTTCCCTTCACTAGCACTACAGCTAGCCAGACAGTATCTGTCCGGGAAAAATCCGATTAAAATTTCGGAAAATCGAATTCAACTTAAGAACCATGACTGGTGGACCGGTGAAGCATTTTCAGTCATGGTGCATCCACGCAGCTTGTCATCGGTTCCGGTTTTCTCTTATGAGAAGCTGGTTACCGGAAAAATCGACAGTACTGTTTTACGCGACAAGGTTGTAATAATCGGTTTGGCTACCGATGCCGAGCAGTCATTCATGACATTCAAGTCAGCTGCAGTGGTTGCCGCTTTGCTTGCTGATACTTTGCATTACCGGCCACACTGGGCTTTTCTGCCTGAGCTGGCGGTCCTAATATTTTTCTCGATTTTTATCGTTCTGATCGTTCCGCAGCTTAATCAGTGGCTCAGTTTGTTGTTGTTACTGTTTTTTGCTGCTTGCTGGCTTGGCTCTGTTACCGGGATGCTTATCCTGCAGGGGGTCTGGTTGCAGTTGGCACCGGTAATGATTTTGATTGTGTCCGGTTGCCTTGTCACCATGTTGCAACGTGCCTTGAAGAGTCGAGAAACCGGACATGAGGATCTGAAATTACTCGGTCTTTCATTGCAGGGGCAAGGAATGCTCGATATGGCTTTTGATAAGTTCATGCAGTGTCCGGTGCATGATCCGTCGGTACGTGAAATCCTGTATAACCTCGGGCTTGATTTTGAGCGCAAGCGGATGTTTAACAAGGCGGTGGCTGTTTATCAACATCTGCTCAAGGGTGGGAAATTCAAGGATGCCAAGAAAAAAGTTGCTGAGCTACAGGAGACAGAGGGAACGGTGGTTCTCGGTGCATCAGGTGGAGGTAAAAACGGCGGGCTCGGTCTGAGCAAGGGACGTACAGCCCCGACTCTCGGGCGCTACGAGATAGTACGGGAACTAGGTCAAGGTGCGATGGGTACGGTCTACCTTGGCCGTGATCCAAAAATCAATCGTGAGGTGGCGATCAAAACCCTGAACATAAGGGACATCGAGCCGCAGCAGGTTGAGGAGGTCAAGACCCGGTTCTATCGCGAGGCGGAAGCAGCCGGTGGTTTGAATCATCCAAACATTGTTACGATCTACGACGCCGGAGAAGAGCACGATCTCGCCTACATGGCCATGGAATATATAATTGGTCAGACTCTGGCACCGTTTTGTGTTAAGGGCAAATTGTTGGCGACGGGTGAAGTGCTGCGAATTGCTGCCGAGATCGCTGACGCTCTAGCCTATGCGCACGATAATAAAGTTATTCATCGTGATATAAAACCGGCAAATATCATGCTGCTTGATGGCGGTAAAATCAAGGTGACTGATTTTGGTATCGCCAGGGTAATGAGTGCTTCGCATACCCAGACCGGAACTATTCTCGGCACGCCGAGCTACATGTCACCGGAGCAGGTTGCCGGCAAGAAAGTTGATGGTCGTTCTGACCTGTTTTCCCTCGGGGTGGTTTGCTATGAGATGCTGACTGGTGTCAAACCGTTTACCGGTGACAATATCGGGGCTCTTATGTACAGCATCAGCCAGGGTGATTATGTGCTGTTGCGAGAAAAGGCAAAAAGATTGCCTGGTTGTGTGCATGACATTGTCGACAAACTGTTGGCCAAGGGAGTCAGCAAACGCTACAAGTCAGCCAGTGAGGTAGCACAGGCTCTCAGGGAGTGTTCATCCCGGAAGAGGAGATCATGAAAGTCACCGCTTTTGGCCAGACCGATCTTGGTAGACGTAGACAACAGAATGAAGATTGCTTCCTCGTCGACAGCAGAAATGAACTGTTTGCCGTCGCCGACGGGGTAGGTGGTCAGCCGGCCGGAGAGATAGCCAGTCAGTTGGCTATCGATCAACTGCTACATTATCTTCGCGAGGTGCCTGATCCTGTAGATGATCCGGTCAAATCACTTTCCATGGTGTTGCGTCAGGTTAATACGGAAGTTTTACACATAGCCGCCAGTAAACCTGAATGGCACGGCATGGCAACGACTATGGTCGCAGCATGGTTGCAGGAAAATGCACTGGCTATATCTAATATTGGTGATAGTCGTATTTACCTGGTGCGTGACCAGGAGATCGTGCAACTGACCGAGGATCATAATGTTCGTAATGAGCAGAAGCGCCTCGGTTTAAAACTTTCGGAGGAGAAACTTGCCGGAATGGCAAATGTGGTGACCCGGGTTATCGGTTCAGATGAATCCGAGCCGGATTGCCGAATTATTGATATTGAAATTGGCGACAGGTTGCTGCTCTGTAGTGACGGTCTGACCGGGATGATCGATGACACGATAATCCAGACGGTGATCCAATCGACAACTTCACCAGAAGAGGGTTGTCGTATGCTGATCGACCTTGCAAATCGTAACGGTGGCAGGGATAATATTACAGCTGTCCTGGTCTATTTTGACAAGCCCACACTGACCCAGAAACTTACGGATGCTTTAGCTCCGAGGAGGTAGCAGATGCCGCGTTTGTTGTTGAAATTCAATGATGAAGTCCTGAAGGTGATTGATTCGAGTAAAGAATTCATTACCATTGGTCGTAATTTAAAAAACGATATCCAGATTGACAATCTGGCTGTATCAAACTTCCATGCACATATCACCTGTCAACTTGGTCACTATTTTGTCGAAGATCTTGGTAGCACCAACGGCACGTTTGTTAATGATCGAAAAATCAGCAAATGGGCGTTAACCGACAATGACGCTATTACTGTTGGAAAGCATTCGATAATTTACCTGGATGAAGAGGTTGCCGGTGGCGCCGGGATCGAAGAGCTGCAGATGGAAAAAACCATGATCCTCGATACCAAAAAACAACGTGAGCTGCTTGGTGACGAGGCGATTACTGCTGCGCCAACCCTTATGGGTCCGGTTGCCAAGCTAGAGGTTCTGGCCGGCAGTACTGATCAAGCTTATTATGATCTGGAGAACAAATTAACACTGATCGGCAAGGATGAGGTGGCAGAGATTCGACTCGAGGGTCTGCTTGCACCTAAAGTCGGCTGTTTTATTTCACGCGACAAATCCGGGTATGGTCTGATCCCCCCGGAGAAAAGAAACAAGGTCAAGTTGAACGGCCATGAGGTCAAGGATGCTGTCAGTCTCAACTCTGGTGATCAAATTGAAATCGGTAGCGTAAAACTTCTGTTCAAGAATGATATGAGTCGGTGATTATATTGGAGGCTGACAACGTCTGACCCTAATAACTTGGCCCATTAACAAATTCCGACAGATAGCTTCAGTGTTATTGTCGGGTTTTAGAGGTAGACATGAAAAACAGCGTTGGCGGCTTTGCCACGGGGTTCTCTTACCCGTTCAAGGCCGGACATTTTTTACTGCGACAGCCCCGTTTATATCTTTACGTATTAATTCCATTTCTTATCAACCTGATTGTTTTCAGTCTGGCGGTATGGCTCGGCTTCGGTTTTTTCGACACGACTGTTGAAGCTATGATTCCGGTCGGTGACGCTTGGTACTGGTCGGTTCTTTATTATTTCCTCTGGCTGGTCGCAGTTCTGGCAACCGTGTTGTTGGTTTTTTTTCTGTTTGCCATCGTCGGCAACCTGATTGCGGCACCGTTTAATGATATTCTGTCAGAAAAGACCGAAGAGATTCTGACCGGACAGCGTCGTGACGAACCGTTTGAGTTTTTGCTGTTTCTGCGTGACAGCCTGCATATATTTCTCGATGACCTGGTGAAAATATCGGCTTTTCTTGGTGGCATGGTTGTCCTGTTTTTATTCCTGCTGCTGCCGGCAGTCGGCCCGGTAATCTATTCTGTACTTTCTATTCTCTGGACCGCTCTGTTTCTGGTGGTGGAATATACCGGCTACATTTTTTCCCGACATCAACTGCTGTTTAAAGATCAGCGGCAGTTCATTCGTCAACGCAAACTTGCTTCAATCGGTTTCGGCACCGGCTCGCTCTGCTTGTTGGCAATTCCGTTCCTGCAATTCTTCACCATCCCCCTCGGTGTGATTGGTGCGGTTCATTTCTGGTACGACAATCAACCTCAGCAACTGCTCGGCTCATCTGATGTATCTTGAGCTCGCAATAGCGGCTGCTAAAGCCGGAGGTGAGGTGTTGATGGCTAAATTTGGCACTACGCTGCGGGTTGAGCACAAAGGTGAGGTTGACCTGGTCACCGAAGCGGATCAGGCCGCAGAAGCGGCGATTGTTAG
>JAUVAJ010000165.1 GCA_030591795.1 Desulfuromonadales bacterium
CATCAAGGAACAGACAATCACCATCCCTGAGTACTACATCCGGCACCAACAACGCTTCGCCGAGGTCTTCATTACGCAGGCACTGCAATACATCTTGGCCAGTCAGCAACCCGGCAACCGTTACCTGCCCGGCAAAAAACCTGTTTTCTACCGGGTAAACGGTAACATTGCAGGTCGTAATATTCATCAACTTTTCAACATAACACTGCAAATCAGGATAAAAAGACACCCCGGTGAAGGTAGAGACGGAAACTGATGGTTGCATCGGTTCAGCTTCCAGTAAAGCTTCATTTGCCTGACTTCTGAACAGGGCAACCTGCCCGACACCGTTTTCAACCTGTGGCAGGTCCTCGTACTCGTCAAGTGGCGGAAATTCTACGCCAGCCTTTAAGTAAAGCTCATCAGCAGAATAGATAAATCGGCTGCCAGTTTCACGTAATGCTTTCTCCTGCCAACGCTTGACGGTCGAGATAATTCCGTCTGCCTCATTTACATCAGGCGTGCGCAATTTCGGGAGTTTTAATCGATGGCCAGTAAGTCCCACCGGCACCACAGCAAGAGAACAAACACCAGGAGCAAGGGTGTAGATATCTTCGATGGTCTGTTCCAGTGCGATGCCGACATTAAAGTCCGGGCAGACCACGATTTGCGTATGGAGTTCGATCCCGGCAGCTGTCAACCTCTTTAAAATAGGCATAATGGCTGGCGATGATCGACCGAGCAGTAGGGTGCGTAACTCCTCATCTGTCGCATGAACCGAGACATATAGAGGTGAAAGTTGTTGGTCGATTATTCTCTGCAGGTCAGCTTCTTCAATATTACTCAGCGTTACATAAGCGCCATAGAGATAAGAAAATCGAAAATCTTCATCTTTGATATAGAGGGAGCGGCGCATCCCTTTCGGCAGTTGATGAACAAAACAGAAAATACATTTATTGCCGCATTGCTTCGGCTCAGGGTGCACAAGAGCAACCCCTAAACCTTCTTCACTATCTTTTTCAATTTCCAACTCCCAGACATCGCCATCTGCTTTCTCAACAACTATCAATAAAGCCTCTTTCTTGTCCGCCAGAAAGAGGTCGAGAAAATCCCGGATCGGCTCACCATTAATTGTGCAGAGACTATCACCGACTTCCAGGTCGAGTTCAGCAGCAATACTGCCGGGAAGAACCTGTTTTATTTTAACCATAGGACCTCAGGTCTAACACAAAATCCCCGCTGCAGCATAACCGCACACGGGGATTATTGTTGTCATAAACTGTTCAGGGAAAATCAGTCCCTGCCACCATGCAGACGGAAAGCCCCGTCTTTGGAAGTAATAGAGCCGATTGCATGTTTGTACAACAGTATATCAGACTCACCATCAACCAGAACGCAGAAGCTGTCAAACGACTTGATATATCCTTCAAGTTGTTCTCCAGACATCATAACAATCGTAACCTGAACTCGTTCTTTACGCGCCTGATTCAAAAATTGATCCTGGATGTTAAACGGTGTCTTGCCCATAGCCTCTCCCTTTCTGCATTAGAAAGCATTCGATCATGGAAGAAATATTATCAGCTTCTGCCGAGGAATCAACTGAAATTATTGATTTTTCTTTCCTGAACCAGGTCTCTTGTCGCCGAGCATACTGTCTTGTCTCTAATTTGATCTGTGCAGAGGCCTCTTCTACCGAAGAGTCTCCGCGCAAATAATTTATTGATTCACGGTAACCGATCGTCTTCAGTGCCTTGAGGTTCGGAGGATAACCCAGGTCAAGTAGCTGTTGTACCTCGTTAAACAATCCGTCAGATAGCATCTGATCAACACGCTGGTCGATCCGCGCATTCAATAATGGCCGCGGCGGGTCAAGGTATAGCTTGAGTAGCCGGTAGGGAGAGTCATTAAAAGCATGTTGTTTCTGCAGAACTGAGAGCGGCACGCCACCCAACTCAAAGACTTCAATCGCCCGGACAATACGCACCATATTATTGGGGTGAATAATTTTGGCTTGCTCCGGGTCAATCTGTTGCAACCTTCGATAAAGAGACCCACTGCCATGCTCTTGTTCAAAGCTGAGTAGACTCTGGCGCAAAGATTCATCAGCAGCCGGTGCATCGATCAAGCCGTCGGTAAGCCCGCGTATATAGAGACCCGTACCACCGACGACAACCGGAATATGCTTACGCGACAAAATTCCGGCGATAGCCTGACGCCCTGATTGAACGAAATCAGCCACAGAAAATGGTTCGTCCGGGTTAACAATATCAACAAGGTGGTGTGGTACCTGTTGTTGCTCTGCAGCAGTCGGCTTGGCAGTGCCGATATCCATATGTCTGTAAACCTGTCGGGAGTCAGCCGATATAACTTCAATATTAAACTGTCTGGCAAGATTGCAGACGAGGCCGGTTTTCCCGGATGCGGTCGGGCCGCAGATAACAACAATGTTCGGATTTTCAATTTGAGTGGACATAGTCAGGTTCTTTTGAACATGCGCTCGATTTCACTCATGGTAATGCGTTGAATTACCGGCCGTCCATGCGGGCAATGACCGCTGAAATCGACCCGGTCCAGGTCATTCAACAACGCCTCCATTTGCGGCGACGACAGCGTCTGATTGGCCCGCACTGAGCCATGGCAGGCCATAGTCATCAAGATGTGATCAAGCGCTTCCTCAAGCAGGTCACTCTCGCCCAGTGCGCCGAGCTCTGCGGCAACATCACGCACCAGTTGCTCCGCCTCCGCCCCATCCATCAACTGGGGTATCGCTTTGAGCACAAACGCATTACCACCGAAAGCTTCAACATCAAAACCGAAACGGGCAAACTCATCAAGGTTTTGCGTTAAATGGGCAGCCTCCTTGAAATCATATTCCATAACAACCGGAAACAATAACTCCTGTCGGGCAATCCCCTCAGCATAAAACTGCTGACGCAATCGCTCAAATCCGATACGCTCATGAGCTGCATGCTGATCAATCAGGATCAGCTCATCCCGATCCTGGCAGACCAGATAGCTGCCATGGAACTGGCCGATAACCGTTAAAGATGAAAATGGTCCGGACGGCAGACTCTCACTGTCGGGCAAAACAAAGGGCACCTTCTTATCTGACGACACTTCAGGCGATGAATATACAGGCCGTTGTATTGCAGTACGATAAACCGGCAACGGTTCCTGCACCGAGATTGGCGCTGGAGATGAAAAAATTTCGGGCGCTATCTTCTCAGGCTCAATAGAAACATCCATCGTGTCACGCAGTATGTTGCGTATCGACCGAACAATGAAATCATGCACTGACCGCTGGTCGCGAAAGCGAACTTCATGTTTGGATGGATGAACATTCACATCGACCAGCTCTGGTGGCAGATCCAGGAACAACACCGCAACCGGATAACGCCCTTTGGATAGCAGAGTCCGATAGCCCTGCATTATCGCATGTTGAACCACCCGATCCCGTACATAACGACCATTGATATACGAATAGATTGCCGCAGTTGAGGCTCTGGAAAGGTTCGGTTCACCAATCATACCGCTTAAGGCCAGATCGTTCTCTGCAACCGTAACAGCGCGCATCCCGGCCGCAGCTTTGCGGCCGAGCAAGGTGGCTATCCGCTCATCAAGCCTGGTAACACGGTAGGCGTCAATCAATACCCGACCATTATGTGACATGCGAAACCGGACTTCAGGATGAGCCATCGCCTGTCTGGTCACAACATCACCGATATGGCCAATTTCAGTCTGCTCGGTACGAAGAAACTTGCGCCGCGCCGGAGTATTGTAAAACAGGTTGCGTACTTCGATATCCGTACCGACCGTCGTGCCAATCGCCTCGGCGTGATCAACATTGCCACCGGCAATACGAATACGAAACCCCTCTTCCGAAGCCTGATCCCTGGTCTGTAGCACAAAGCGGGAAACTGCAGCTATCGACGGCAAAGCCTCGCCGCGAAAACCCAGCGTGGTTAAACGGAAGAGGTCCTCATCATTAGAAATTTTACTTGTGGCGTGGCGTTCCAGCGACAGAAATGCATCTTCGCGCGACATCCCGAAACCGTTATCACGGATACGGATCAGTTTCCTGCCGCCGGCTTCGATATCGAGAATGATTTCATCTGCTCCGGCATCAATGGAGTTTTCAATCAACTCTTTGACTACCGACGCCGGACGCTCGACGACTTCTCCGGCAGCAATCTTGTTACAGAGTTTTTCTGGAAGGATGTGGACTTTTTGTCCCATGAGGATACCAGCCTGCTTAAATAAAAACGGCCGGACAAGCCGACCGTTTCCAGGGTAAACTGAGCGACTTAGGCCAACAATTGGCTACTGCCGGTTTCGTCGTGTCTTACTAACACTTCAATTCATAGCTACTTGATCTCTAACTGATCAAGCATGTCTTCAATCTCATCCAAACCACTCTTTTCAACCGCGGGAGCGTCGGTAGTGACCGGACACTGCAACAAGCCGAGATCGCCGGCAACACTATGTACAATTTTGGCATCAATTTGTTTGGCTTTGATCATAAAAGATTCAAACAGACAATTGTCACAGATTGTGTTAATCAGTCGCGGCACGCCTCCGGCAAATCGATGTACCGTCTCAATCGCAGCATTCTCGAACAGTCCTTCCCTTCCACCAGCAACCTGCAGACGAAACTTGATGTAGGCTGTAGTGATATCAACCGTCAGAGAATCAAGATGATATTTCAAGGCGACGCGTTGAGCCAGTGGCTCGTCCAGACGCAAGCAGTCTTCAAGCTCTGGTAGCCCGAAAAAGATAATATTCAACAGTTTTTTGCCAGGAATTTCCAGATTGAGTAAACCGCGAAATTCTTCCATCAACTCGCGGCTTTGCAACATCTGGGCTTCATCGATCAGTATTACGGCTTTTCGGCCTTGCTGCTCAATCTGCAGAAGCCGCTCATAGAGTTGTTTCAGTACGGTCAAGCGATCAGCCGCCGGATCCTGCACTCCGAGCTGCATGGCGATTCGGGTTAAAATCCATTCGGGGTTAATGC
>JAUVAJ010000196.1 GCA_030591795.1 Desulfuromonadales bacterium
ATTGGAATACCCCCGTTCATATCGCGTTGGCGAACTGATTCTTAAAAACATTTCCGAAATCATCTCCCGGGGCCTTAAAGACCCGCGTATAGGTTTTGTGACGATTACAGCTGTCGATGTAACCTCTGACCTACGCTACGCTCGCATCTACTACACGGTTATAGGCAGCGAAAAAGAGAAAACTGATTCTGGGATCGGCATTGAAAAGGCGACACCCTATATTCGTCGTCAACTTGCCAGTAAAATGACTATACGCCATACACCAGAACTGACATTTGTTTATGATGAGTCGATCGAATATGGCAACCGGATCGATTCCATTTTGAAAGATATTAATAATGAGTCAGACAATAATTCAGGCGATCCTGAACAGGATTGATGCCGCCCGGCGGATACTGGTCGTTTCGCATGCCAGTCCTGATGGTGATGCTCTCGGTTCGACTCTGGCGTTAACCCTTGCTCTGCGTGAGATGGGTAAAGAAGTTGTCGCTTTTAATGTGGATGGCGTTACATCGCCATTTTCCTTTCTGCCCGGCGCTGATACTCTACAGAGCCAACTCGATCCGGATGCGTCGTTTGATCTCGGCTTTTTACTGGATGCCGGAGAGTTGCGTCGCGGCGGCATAGATCTGCGCGCCCATTGCTCTGAACTTATCAATATTGATCATCATCCACATTCAGAAACATTCGGGGTGGAAAACTATCTCGATATTGAAGCCGCCTCTACAGCAATTCTCATCTATCGACTGCTGCAGCAAAAAGATCACCCGATATCTCTCGATATTGCCATAAATATTTACACTGCAACCTTGTCTGATACTGGTTCATTCCGCTATTCCAATGCCAATCCAGAGGCTTTTGCTGTCGCCGGAGCAATGGTCGGCATCGGTATTGACGCCTGGGATATTGCTTCACGCCTCTATGAAACCCAGCCGATTGAGCGGTTGATGCTCCTTGGCGAATCTCTGCGCACCCTGTCGATATCGAACTGCGGCGAGTATGCCTCGCTGGCGGTGACCATTGAAATGTACGAGCGTTGCCGGGCAGATGCCAAGCACACGGACGGTTTTGTCAATTATCCGCGCTCTATCGAAGGGGTTGAAGTCTCTATCTTCTATCGCCAGACCGATCCGAACGGGTACAAGGTTGGTTTCCGCTCCAAGGGAAATATCGATGTTGGCGCTCTGGCCCGGGAGTTGGGTGGTGGTGGCCACCACAATGCTGCCGGTGCTCAGGTTGAAGGTGATTTTGAACAGGTTCAGGCCACGGTTATAGCAAAGCTCGGAATCAAACTATCCTGATGCAAGGTTTTCTGATTATTGATAAACCTGCCGGGATTTCTTCCCACGATGTTGTACGGCGGGTGCGTAAAGCGGCCGGAATGCGTCGAGTCGGCCATGCCGGCACCCTTGATCCGCTGGCGACCGGGCTGCTGCCGGTGGCGCTCGGTGATGCAACCCGCCTGATTGAATATTTTTCAGATCGCGAAAAAGGCTACAGCGCAACCATGCTGCTCGGCAGCGAGACCGACACTCAGGACTCCGAAGGCAAGGTGCTGGTGACTGCTGACTGGCAAGCGGTTGATGTTGACCAGCTTGAGCAGGTGTTGCAATCGTTTCGCGGTGAGATCGAGCAGATTCCGCCGATGTACTCGGCTTTGAAAAAAGATGGTGTGCCGCTTTACCGCCTGGCTCGTCAAGGGGTAGAAGTTGAACGTTCCGCGCGGCGGATGACAATTCACTCGCTTAAGATTACACGTTTTGCACCGCCGGAAGTTGATTTTGACGTTGTCTGCTCCAAGGGGACCTACGTGCGGACTTTGTGTCACGATATCGGTCGGCAGCTTGGTTGTTTGGCGCATATGATCAGTTTACGCCGGTTTTTGCACGGTAGCTTTGACCTTTCTATGGCGGTTACGCTGGAGCAGGTCGAACAAGCTGGCGCTGAAGGGCTGTCCAATTTACTGTTGTCACCGCTGGATGTATTAACTGATCTGCCGCGTTTTACGCTTGAAGGTGAGGCATATGGCCGGCTGCTTGATGGCATTCCGCCTGCGGTGGACGAGATTCATTCTGCTGCAGAGTTATGCGCTGACGGTGCTCTGGCCTGTCTGGTCAATGCTGATAACTTGCTCGCTGTGGTTCGCTATGAACCGCAGCGCCAGAACGAAACCCGGGGGGACTTTGTGTTGCAAAAGGTTTTTCTCCCAAAGGGTGCTGAAAAGACGTAATTCATGCTTTACAAGGTGTTGTAACTATGTTAATTAATCATGTTTATCAGTTGTGAATTTTATGTTTGAAAGGAAGTAAAGAATGCAGGCTACAGAGCGCAAACAAGAAATTATTGAAAAGTTCAAAACTCACCCGAGTGATACTGGGTCACCTGAAGTGCAGATTGCACTTATCTCAGATCGGATTTCCTATCTGACTGAGCATTTCAGGACCCATAAAAAGGATCACCACTCCCGTCGCGGCCTGCTTAAGCTGGTCGGACAACGTCGGCGGCTTCTCGACTATCTGAAAAAGAAAAATGCCGCGGGCTACCGATCGATTATCAAGGAGCTTGGTATCCGCAGGTAATCAAAGGCAGCAGGTTCTTTGTCCGACATAAAGAATTTGCTGCCTTAAATCTTTTATGATGTTGGCATGGGAGGTTGTCCGGAGAGAGGTTCTGTACCCTTGAGTACAGGAGTTGTCTCAGGCCATCCTCCTTGCCGTTTTCGCTGATGTCGGAATATCAGCGATCAACCTGAGTTTAAAACTCAAAGCAAAAAGGAGGCATAAATGGCCTACCAAAAAGTAAGCGTAGATTTTAATGGACAGCCGCTGACCATCGAAACTGGTCAGGTGGCACGTCAGGCCGACGGTTCGGTAATCGTCACCTACGGCGAGACCAAGGTACTTTGTACTGCAGTTTCCGCCCACAGCATGCGTGAAGGGCAAAGTTTCTTTCCGCTGACTGTCAACTATCAGGAAAAGTTTTATGCAGCCGGTAAGATTCCCGGCTCCTTTTTCCGCCGTGAGCGTGGTACGACCGAGCGTGAGACTCTGATCTGTCGCCTGATCGACCGCCCGATGCGTCCGCTGTTCCCGAGCGGGTACATGTTTGAGACCCAGATCATGCCGTCTGTTGTTTCGGCCGACCTGGTCAACGACCCGGACACCCTGTCGATGCTGGCAGCTTCGGCTGCTGTCGTCATCTCCGACATTCCGTTCGAAGGTCCGATTGCCGCTGTTCGTGTCGGTCGCATCGACGGAGAACTGTTCGCCAATCCGACTCTTGAGCAGATGGCTGCCAGCGATCTGAATATCATCGTCTCCGGTTCCCGCGAGGCTGTCATGATGGTTGAAGGTGAATCAGATCTGGTTTCTGAAGACGAGATGCTCGATGCTATCTTCTTCGGTCACAAATCGCTGCAGCCGCTGATCGATCTCCAGGAAGAACTGGCCAAAGCTGTCGGTACTGTCAAGCGTGAGTTTGAGGTTCCGCAAGCTGATGCTGCCATGGTCGCCCGGGTTGAGGAGCTTGCGACCAAGCCGCTCGATGCTGCGGTGCGTATCCAGACCAAGAAAGAGCGTTACGACGCTATTGCCCAGGTCGGAACCGACGTCAAAGCTGCCCTGGCTGAAGAATTTGAAGGTCAGGAAGGTGATATCTCTGCTGCAGTCAAGTCGGTACATAAGAACATCGTACGACAGATGGTAGTCAACGAGCGGATTCGCATCGATGGTCGCGACATGGCGACCATCCGTCCGATTAACTGCGAGGTCAGCTTCCTGCCGCGTGCTCATGGTAGTGCACTGTTTACCCGGGGCGAGACCCAGGCTCTGGTTGCTGCCACCCTCGGTACCGGCACTGACGAGCAGCGGATGGACAATATCCAGGGGATGGAATTCAAGAAATTCCTGCTCCACTACAACTTCCCTCCATTCTGCGTTGGTGAGACCAGCATGCGTCTGTTCCCGGGGCGTCGTGAAATCGGTCATGGCATGCTCGCCGAGCGTTCGGTCAACACCGTTCTGCCGAAGCATGAGGATTTCCCGTATACCATCCGTCTCGTCTCCGACACCCTTGAGTCGAACGGTTCCTCTTCGATGGCCGCCGTCTGTGGCTCATCGCTGGCGCTGATGGACGCCGGTGTACCGGTTAAGGATGCCGTTGCCGGTATCGCCATGGGCCTGATCAAAGAGGGTGACAAGTACGCTGTCCTGTCTGATATCCTCGGTGATGAAGATCACCTCGGCGATATGGACTTCAAAGTTACCGGTACTAAAGAAGGTGTGGCCGCACTGCAGATGGATATCAAGATCAGCGGTGTCAGCCGCGAGATCATGAAAGAAGCCCTTGAGCAGGCCCGTGAAGGTCGTCTGCACATTATCGGCAAGATGGCTGAAGCGATTTCGACGCCGCGCGAGGAGCTCTCGCCGTATGCGC
>JAUVAJ010000249.1 GCA_030591795.1 Desulfuromonadales bacterium
GGACCGAGCCATTCAGCCAAGGCCCTTAATAAGCCGGCATCAGAGAAATCTGGCCAGCCCTGATCAGAAAGCAGATTTGAGACAAACCGGAGACGCTCGCGCAATTGCTGCACCTCTTTACTCCAGGTCAATGCATCGAGACCCTTCTTTGCAACCCAGTCCAACAGCGCCGCCCGGGCATCTTCAGGCTCTGCTTTGACCGGACGGGACTGCAGGACCAGCGCACCATAAACCCGAACTTCCTGCGCCTGCACCTGCTTACGTACCGCATCCCACTCTACCCGTCGTTGCCATGCAGCCGTACGACCAAAAAGCTGCTCAAAACCGTCAAGACTGAACCTTACAGCCAGGCTGATCCTGATCTCGGCGCGACTACGCGCATGCAGATCGACCACCACCAGATATTCGGCTGCGCGCAACGGTGAATCGGCATCAAGCGCTGCCGCCATGCCGCTGGCTAGAAGATACTTAAGATCGGTCCCGTCGCGTAGCCGGGCAATCCGATCCGGATAAGCGACCGCCACCAGACCGGCGACCTCTGCTTCGTCAATAATTACTGGATTGTCACTACACCGCATGCGCTTACGCCAGAACCGGGCGGCACGACTGATATTCGGTGTAACACGATTGTTCCTCCCGATCCGCTGTAGGCTATCGAGCAAATCAGCTATCTTCCCGCCAGAAAGCCCTTCACCAAGCAGTGCGACCAAATCAGCACCAAGTTCCGGGTAGCCATTATACTGTGCCTGCACCAACAACCGCCCGAGTCGCGGATGCGCCGGAATACCAGTCATCTGTTCACCAACAGCGGTCAGATTATTATTGGCATCTATTGCCCCAAGCTGACGCAGTAGATGCCGAGCGGCCAACAGATGACCGGCAGGCGGTGGATCAATCCAGACCAGACTGGCAACATCAGTGACGCCCCAATGCGCCAGATCTAGGGCTAGTGGTGCCAGATCTGCCTGGGTAATCTCGGGTGGTGCCTGTGGCAACAGACTCCCCTGCACCCCTTCGCTCCACAACCGATAACACCTACCCGGCCCGAGCCGACCGGCCCGCCCTTCGCGCTGTTTGGCGCTCGCTTGCGAGATACGGACGGTTTCAAGCATGGTCAAGCCGCGGGCAGCGTCAAACCGTGGCCGCTTCTCAAGGCCACAGTCGACCACTGTCCGCACACCTTCGATGGTCAGGCTGGTCTCGGCGACATTGGTCGCTACCACCACCTTGCGCCGCCTACCAGGCTCGATCGCTCGACGCTGCTCGACTAAAGACAGACCACCATAAAGCGGACAGATATCAAACGTCGGGTGTTTCTTCTGTAATGAGTCAACCGTCCGCCTGATCTCGTAAGCGCCCGGCAGAAAAACCAGAACATCACCTTCGGTCTCGCGTAACGCTTGACTGACTGTCGCAGCGACAACCGGCAAGATCTCCCGGGGCGTTGCGTCATGCGCCAGATATGTCGTCTCAACCGGGTACATCCGTCCGGCACTACTGATTACCGGTGCATTGTCAAGCCGACGGGACAGAATGTCGGTGTCAAGGGTGGCTGACATGATAAGAAGTTTTAGCTCAGGGCGTAGTCCCAACTGGGCGTCACGGCAAAGAGCCAGGGCAAGATCGCTATGCAGATTACGCTCATGGAATTCATCAAAGATAATCAGCCCAACACCGTTCAGTTCAGGGTCTGACTGCAACCGCCTGGTCAGCACGCCTTCGGTTACCACTTCTATGCGGGTTGCTGCCGATACCCGGCGTTCGTAGCGAATGGTGTAACCGATTGTCTGGCCCACATCTTCACCCATCTGCCGGGCCATGTAACTGGCCGCATTGACGGCTGCCAGACGCCGTGGTTCAAGCATTAGAATGGATTGTCCGGCAAGGGCTGGATGATCAAGCAGAGCTGGCGGCACACGTGTCGTTTTACCGGCACCGGGTGGTGCCTGCAGGATAACGACACTCTGCTTAGACAGAGTAGTCACTAGTTGCGGTAGCGAGTGATCGACCGGGAATCCGGACGCAACGTTGTTTTTAGTCGGTGTCATACTGAGATCATTTCAGGCATCAAGCTCAGTCATTCGGGCAATCGCCTCGGGAATCGTATCTTCACGGATATTACCAAAGGCCAGCCGCAAGTACGGTTCCAGATCAGGACCAAACGCCGCCCCCGGCAAGCATAAGATGTCAGCCTCATCGAGAACCTTCCGTGCCGCCTGACGACTGTCAAGCTCTGGCCAGGGGTGTCTGACCCAGGCGAAAAAACCGCCACTGGCTGCAAGCTGGAAGCGGTTACCCGGTTGCTCAAATACTTGACAGAAGCAATCATGCCGTTTCCGCATCATCACGGCATTATCATCAACCCACTGATCGAGCCGGTCACAGCCATACTGTACGGCCAATTGCGTCAAACGTGGCTGGCAAACCGCCATGCTGTCCTGAACCTTTAGCGCCTGGCGAATCACCTCTTGTCCGGCGATCAGAGCTCCGGCTCGAAAGCCGGTTATCGAAAAAGTTTTACCGAAGGAGGCGATCTGGATGAACGTGTCGCTCCATTGCGGATTGTTAAACAGGTTATGGGGGATCCCGTCTGCGAATGCATTGTAGGTCTCATCCAGAACCAGAGCGATTCTGTTCTCGGCACAAAACGCAAACAACCGCTCTATTGCCACCTGGGAGATTTGGTGGCCAGTTGGATTGCTCGGCGTCACCAGCAGTAATGCCCGGGTTTTAGCGGTGAGTAATGCGCTTAAACGATCAGGATCAGGGTCCGGATTTTCCGGATCGTAGGGAGCAAACACCGGTTCGACCCCGAGTGCCCGCAAGCCCATCGGGTGATCAAAGTATGCCGGTGACTGTACAATAACCTGATCGCCAGATTGGCAGAGCAGCGTCATCGCTAACCAGAAAGCCTGACTCGCGCCAATCGTGAGGCAGATCTCGTCAGCCGACGGACCAGCCGCATAGCGTCGACGGTACCATCTGGCAACTGATTCACGGACTTCTGACAGCCCTTCGTCCGGCGTGTAGCGGGCGATCTCCGGTTCCTGAAGTGCTTCGATCATCCGTTCGCGTAGCTGTGAATGCGGTCGGTAATCGGGAACCGCTTGGCAGAGATCAATCAGCGGGCGCTGCCGCGCAGGCGACTCAGCGAGCCAGTCGCGAACTTCACTGATCGGAGGATGATTAATTTGCGCTATATTTAATGATATTTTATACATATCTGTGTGTTGTAGAATTATAATATGGCATATTTATAGTGACTTAATAGGCATACCTATTTAATAGCTTCAATCAATATTTTAATAACTTTATACATATTTATGCCTGCTTTATTACCTCGACTATAAACTCAGCCACCTGCACCATATCGTCAACAGCTACAGATTCGTTGGTTGAGTGAACGTCCTGCATGCCAGTTCCGATAATAACCATTTCAATATTATGTTCATTGAAAATATTGGCATCACTGCCACCACCGCCCAAGCGATCCTGCATTTTGCGCCCCAGAGCAACAGTAGCCTTATGGGCCAGTTGGCAAATCGAAGCGTTTTCCGGTACGTGCATTGAAGGAAAATCCGGTTTGACCAATATATCAACCTTGGCCCGGACAATTTTGTCGCAAATTGTAGTCGCTAACTCATCAGCGGCCTGCTCAAAGCAGGCGAGCATATGTTCGGTCTGCGCCTGTAGCTTATCAGGGTCATGGCTACGCGCCTCCCCTTTCAGACGAACCGTCTCCGGAATAATA
>JAUVAJ010000085.1 GCA_030591795.1 Desulfuromonadales bacterium
ATTTCAAGTCTAAGTGAACTTGAATAAACGAGTCACTGACCCCATAAGCCACACCCCCGTCATGAAAAGATTACCAGACTTAAGGGTGCCCCGCCATCTACGAAATCCGATGGTAGACCCCCAACCGTGACCCCGATCACTGACCATATAAGTAAGTTATTTGTCAGTTCCTACCTTTCCTGCGTCCCCGCCAGTCATTGATACTCGAGGCGAGCTGACTCCATACCCCTCTGAGCAGTGCAGTCTCGTTACGATCCGGGTTGGCCCTTAACGTAAGTTGCTTTAACTTATGCAGCGCCGACTCTGGCCGGCTCGGGTTGAGAAAAGCGATCCGATCCAATACCTCGTGCATCTGTTCAAACAGTCCATTCAACTCGCCTTGCGAGGGCCGGTCGAAATCATCCTGTATGACTTTCGTGCCTGGCTGTCGGGCTAATTCATACAGAAACAGCAGCACCGCCTGGGCCAGGTTAAGTGAGCCTTGTTCGTCACTGGTCGATATGCTGGCAACATGCGAACAGAGGGCGAGCTCGTTGCTGGTCAGGCCGCTATCCTCTCGACCGAAGATCAGGCCGAGTTTAGTTTGAGCCGAGAGACCGTTGAGCAGTTGCTCGTGGAGTCTGGAACTTTCGATTAACTTACCGCGTAGTTCTCCTGTGCGTCGGGTAGTGGCGATGCTGATTTGCAGATCACTGACGGCAGCTGCCAGATCCGGGTAGATTTGCGCCGATTCAAGCAGATGTACGGCACCAACCGCGAATTTTTTGGCTTCTTGGTCTAGATGATCACAGGGAGTAATCAGCCGCAGGTCGCTGGCGCCGAAGTTGGCCATAGCCCGGGCAACTGAGCCGATGTTGCCGGGGTTTTGCGGTTCACAGAGGATAATGGCCGGAGGTAACGTTCTAGTCATTGTTGCGCAGCCAGTGGAAAAATTCCCGATCAATTTCGTCAGAGTCGCCTAAATTGAGTTCAAGTAAACGGCGGAGATGGGTCAGGCTGTCGACTTCAAGTGACTCGATCCGGAAGCCGTAATGACTATCTTCTTTATGCACCAGCTTGGCGTCAAATTGCAGGTGAATGTCACAACTGGCAAAAGCGATGTCGATCTGACAGAGAGAGCCGAGGCCGATTGTATCCTCAGGGGCAATTTCGAGCAGGACGCCACGCAGGGATATGTCGATAAGTTCACAGGGGTAACACCGATCGACAACAGTTACCTGTGAATGACATTTGAATGGGACCCGATGATAGTCTCTTTTTTCTTCCATGACTGTTTCTCCCGAAAATGCAGCTGGCAAAACAGTTTACGTGACATGCCTCTATAACTTGAAGTTAGCCAGATAATTGCGATTCGTCAAGAATTAGGCAAATTTTCGTTACTTATCGAGCGGAACTTTTTCTTCGGCATGTGAGCCGAGCAGAATGCCGATCCAGCGGGTTTCTTCGCGACTTTCAAGGGCAATTTTGACGATCATGGTCAACAGCACCGACAGCAGCATGCCGATCGGGCCGAGGACCCAGCCCCAAAAGACGAGAGATACGAAAACCACCAGAGTTGAGAGGCCGAGGCCGCGACCCATGAAGCGGGGTTCGATGATCGAGCCGAGAACAATATTTATAACAACATAGCCGGCGGCAGCCAGCAGTGCCCGGCTCAGGCCAAACTGAACAAAGGCGAGCAGTACAGCCGGGACTGAGGCAATGATCGAGCCGATGTTCGGTACGTAGTTAAGCAGAAAGGCGACCAGACCCCAGAGCAGAGGAAAGTCGACGCCGAGGATAAATAGCCAGATTGTGACCAGCAGGCCGGTGATCAGGCTGAAAATAGTTTTTATCGAAAGATAGCTTTTAACGTTGTCACTAATTTCCGCGCAACGCGGGAGGGTGCTCTCCGGGTCGCCAATTGCGGTTCGTAACTTGTTTGGAAACCCTGAGGCTTCCAGCAGAATAAACACCACGGTCAACAGGATCAGGAAGGTGTTGGTCAAAACCCCGCCTAGTTGCTTAAGACTGGCGGCGATCATCTTCATCGCTTTGGCCGGGTCAAAATATTCAAATAGAATCTGGCTTGAGGTGTCGATGCCGAAACTGTTGAGCCAGACAAACAGGTTGGCGGTAGATTCATTCAGCCGGGCCTGATAAGTCGGTGCTGCCTGGGCAAAATCGTTCAGGGATGAGCCGACAAAGGTGCCGAGCAGCAACCCGGTGATCATGACGCCGGTAACGACGATCAGCACTGCCAGACCGGTCGGAATATTTTTCTGTTGCAGCCAGAACAGTGGCGGGGTGCAGATCATGGCGATCAGCGCCGACAACAGAAAAGGGGTCAGGAGCGGTTCAGCTGCACGCATCCCGGCGATAACAATAACAAAGGCTGCGAGTGAAATCAGGATATGACTGCTCTGATGCGGGTTGGACATGGTTGCCTCCGATATTTCATAACAAAAAGTACACAGCACTTTTATCATGCACGGTTAATTATGGCAAATTTGATCAAATCATCGCTTGACTTTATATTAAAACAACTGTTTAAATCGTTTGTATGAAAATTTTTAACGGAGAGGATATATGAGTCAATCGGATACCGCGGAACGCATCCTCGATGCAGCGGAAAAACTTTTTGCCCTAAATGGCTTTCATAGCACCTCTATGCGAGCAATTACGGGCGCGGCAAAAGTCAACCTTGCAGCTGTTAACTATCATTTCGGCTCAAAAGAATCCCTGCTTGAAGAAGTTATCAAACGTCGCCTGATCCCACTGAATGTAATACGCTCTGAAGCCTTGACCGCAGTACAGAAACAAGCGGCAGCAGAAAACAGACTTCCTGAATGTTCTGATGTGCTTAAGGCGTTTGTCGTGCCGACTATTCGCTTTTGTTATGAGAAGCCGGGAGCTACTCATTTCAGTGCACTGGTTGTTCGGTCGATGAGCGACGCTGATGCGACGGTGCGCACGATATTTTTTCAATATATTCTCCCCCTGTTCAAACAATGGTCAGTGCTGCTGTGTGAGGCAATGCCGGAGGTCGACCCGAAGACGGTCTTCTTTCGCCTGCAATTTGTAATCGGCGCTACCACTCATACCATGCGTATGCTCGGCAAGGATGATGGTTTCCTGCAGCAGATGCATCAGGATGTCGATGTTGATTTGATTATTGAAGAGCTGCTGACATTTGTCACGGCTGGAACGGAAGCGAAGTGATAAGGATAGCGCTCTATAGTCTGCTAAGTATGCTCATGCTGGCAGCGTGCAGTCCGCACACCCGAATCGCAATAGAGCACGAGCATGATCTGCCCGCCAATTATGTAGAGACGAGCGACGTGGCGCGGGACAATATTGTTGTCGGCAACTGGTGGGAGCGGTTTGGTGATACCGATCTGAATCGGCTGATTGAAGAGGCTTTGCTGGCTAACCTTGACCTGGAACAGGCCCTGGCCCGTTTGCAACAATCCGAAGCGCTACTCCGAACGGCGAGTGCTGCCCGGTATCCGACGTTGGCTGTTGCCGGTAATACCCGTACCGGGAGCCAGCCGGGGGCTTTTGGCGATGTGGACGGCCAGGACTCTTCCCTGTCAGTTGCGGCTGCATTTGAACTTGATTTGTGGGGAAAAAATGCGGCGAGAAGCCGTGGTGCCGATTTTGATTATCAGGCGGCACAGCAGGAACTCAGGGCATTGCAACTGAGCCTGGCCGCCCGGGTGGCTGACGCTTATTTTCTGCTGATTGAGCAACGCTCGCAACTGCAACTGGCTGAGCAGAGCATCGCAGCTTTCACCAATTCGCTGGAGATGGTCGAACTGCGCTATCGCAATGGATTGGTGCCGACAGTTGATCTTTATCAGGCACGGCAGAATTTGGCCAGTGCCCAGGCCAGCCGCGAAGCAACCCAAACTGTTTTGAGTCTGGCCGAACACGCGCTGGCAGTTTTGGTCGGTCGCTATCCGGGAGAAGAGGTTGCCGGTCAGCTGGTCGAACTCCCTTCTCCGCCAGAAACTTTCCCGAATGGACTACCGAGTGAACTGTTGACCCGACGGCCCGACCTGCGTGCGGCCATGTTAAGAGTGCAGGCGAATGACGAGCGGGTGGCCGTGGCGATTGCCGAGCGTTTTCCTTCCATCAATCTGCTCGGCAGCTACGGCACCAGCCGCAATACTTTTTCAGTACCGACTATCAGCGGTGAATTCTGGAATTTGGCAGCCGGACTGACCATGCCGGTTATCGACGGTGGTCGCCGTCGGGCTGAGGTCGACCGGCAAGAGGCAGTGGTCGCTGAAAGCCTGGCTCGTTATCGGCAAACAGTGCTGGTCGCTTTTCAGGAAGTTGAAGACGCGTTGGCGCGCAATTACAATATCGAACGGCGCATTATCTATCTGACTGCTGCCGAGGCTGCCGCCGCCGATTCTCTCCGGACCTCTTTGGAGCGTTACCGCTATGGTCTCAGTGAGTACCTGCAGGTGGTCACCGCCCAGGTGTTCCATTTTCAGATAAAGGAACGCCTGATTGCTGCCCGGCGCCAGATGTTGTCTGACCGGATCAGCCTGGCCCGTGCCCTCGGTGGCGAATGGCCGATGCCAGAAATTGAACAAGAACCGAATAGCCTAAATAAGGATCAGCTATGATGAGCAATAAATCGACCGCTAAAAAGATTCTCCTCCCTCTGGTGATTATTATCGTTGCCCTGGCAATGGCTACCGTGTTGGTTATAAGTAAAAAAGCGCCGCCGAAACAGCCGAAGATGCAGCTTGGCGCTCTGGTCGAGGTACTTAAGGTCGTATCACAGGAGTATCCGCTCATGGTCCGGGCTTCCGGAACGGTCGAGGCGCGTCAGCAAATCAGCCTTGAGCCACAGGTCAGCGGCAAGGTTGTTGCTCTCGGCAAGGGATTTGCCTCCGGTACTTTCTTCCATAAGGGTGATCTGCTGATCCAGATTGAAAAGACCGATTACCGGTTGATCGTTGAACAGGCGGAAGCCGCTCTGGCCCGGGCTGAAGTTGAATTGGCGACCACCGAGAGTCAGGCCGCCATCGCCCGGCTCGAATGGGATCGTCTCGGGTTGCAGCAGCATGGGGAGGAAGCGAACCCGCTTACCTTGTACGAGCCGCAGATGAAAAATGCCAAGGCTAATATCACCTCTGCCAGGGCTGCATTTGAACAGGCGCATCTCAATTTGCGCCGGACAACGATCGTTGCGCCGTATGATGTCCGGATCCGCAGTGAACAGGTTGATGTCGGCCAGTTTGTCCGTTCAGGTATCAAACTGGCGACGCTCACCGGTTCACGTTCGGCAGAAGTGATTGTTTCGATACCGCTGGAAGATTTGCCTTGGTTGACTATCCCGACGCAACGCAGTGCAGACGGGAGCAGTGCTATGGTCGTCTTGCGTTATGGCAATAATAAAGCGATCTGGCCGGGTATGATCGATCGATCATTGGGTGAGGTTGATTCGCGTGGCCGGATGCTGCAAGTGGCGGTTAAGGTTATGGATCCTTATCGTCTGCATGAGAAAAATGCCCGACCACCGTATCTTGAAGTCGGCATGTTTGTCGACGTAGAGTTTGTTGGCCCGGTTCTGCAAGAGATGGTAGTAGTACCGCGGCGCGCGCTGCGTGACAACCGGACGGTCTGGGTTGCTGACAGTGCCGGTGTGCTGCGTATCCGTTCGGTAGAAGTTGCGCGACTGGCACGTGAACAGGTAGTAATCGGCTCAGGCCTTGAAACCGGGGACAGGGTCGTATTGACCACCATGAGTGGCGTTGTTGACGGGATGAAACTGCGGGTTGTCGGCGAGGGGACAGCGCAATGAACGGTGCTATTCGCTGGATGACAAAAAACCATGTCGCCGCCAATCTATTGATGGCGGTGCTGATTATTGGCGGCTTGCTGAAGGCGCCCGAGATCACCCAAGAGGTCTTCCCTGAGATTGATCTCGACCGTATCCAGGTGACTGTGGTCTATCCCGGTGCCGGTCCGGAAGAGGTTGAAGAGGGGATTCTGCTCAAGCTGGAAGAGAGCCTGAGTGGTCTTGACGGCATCAAACAACTGAGGACCTCGGCCAGCGAAGGTGTTGGTGTGGCTACCGCCGAGGTCTATCCGGAGTCTGATGTTGATGAGGTACTGCAAGATGTCCGGAGTGAAGTCGACCGTATCACGACCTTTCCTGAAGACGCTGAAAAAGCGGTGGTGAGCAAAATGTTACGCCGGCGTGAAGTAATCTCGCTGGTGGTTTACGGCAACATCCCGGAGCGAACCCTGCGTGAACAGGCCGAGACGCTTCGCGATGAACTGCTGGCGTTGCCGAATATAACCCAGGTTGACCTGTCTGGTGTTCGACCGTTCGAGATCGCGGTCGAGATTCCCCAGTCGAGCCTGCGGCGTTATAATTTGACTCTGGATCAGGTCGCACAGCGCATCCGGGCCGGATCACTCGATCTGCCCGGCGGCACCATCCGCACTGAAGGCGAACAGATCCTGGTTCGGACCAAGGAACGCCGCTACTGGGCCGATGAATATGCTGAACTGGTAGTGTTGTCGACCCCGGATGGAACCAACGTGGTTCTTGGCGATATCGGTACTGTTCATGACACCTTTGAGGAGACTGATGAAGCCGGGCGGTATAACGGCCAACCGGCGGCGATGCTTAAAATCTATCGTATTGGCAATCAGAAACCGATCGAGATTGCCGATACAGTCATCGCTTTTGCCGAAGCGAAACAACTGGAGTTGCCAGTAGCGATCAGTATAGCGCCATGGAACAATACCTCCGAGATTTTTGAAGGGCGGATGGATCTGCTGACGAAGAATGCGATACTCGGACTGATGCTGGTTATCATCATTCTTGGTCTGTTTCTCGAACTCCGTCTGGCGTTGTGGGTCATGCTCGGGATTCCGATCTCATTTTTCGGCACCCTGTTCCTGATGCCGTGGATGGGTGTTTCAATCAACATGATATCCCTTTTTGCCTTTATTCTTGCGCTGGGGATCGTGGTCGATGATGCAATTGTTGTTGGTGAAAACGTCTTCGAGCATCGTCAGCGGGGTAAAACCTTCCTTGATGCTGCCATTGATGGTGCGATTGAGGTTGCCACACCGGTAACTTTTGCGATTCTGACTACCGTCGCCGCATTTATGCCGCTGCTTTATGTCGATGGAATGATGGGGAAGTTCATTAAAGTAATTCCGGCCATTGTCATTGCACTGATTGTGATCTCCCTGATTGAGTGTCTGGTGATTTTGCCGGCGCATC
>JAUVAJ010000203.1 GCA_030591795.1 Desulfuromonadales bacterium
CCTGTTGCACAATGCCCTGCGTTACGGTTGTGCTGATGGCGGAACCATTCATGCATTGAGTGAAGAAGCTGATGGCCATGTGATCATTAAATTTATTGATCACGGCCCCGGTATTCCGGAATCCGAGGAAAAGTGGGTGTTTGATGTCTTTTATCGTGGGGCCGACGTAAAACAACTTCCGGGAACCGGTATCGGCCTGGCAACTGTAAAGAAAATCGTCCGGCAGTATAACGGCAAAATCGAATTACTCAATACCCCGGGCGGCGGCTGCACAGTTGCCCTGCAATTTCCTTCCAGTACCATGCAATCCTAAACTAACGCATCTTGCTGATTACGATGTACAAGGCACTAGGTAATGACCCTGCGACAGTTATACGATCGCCTGTTTGACCATTACGGCCCACAACACTGGTGGCCGGCAGACTCACCGTTTGAAGTTATTGTCGGTGCTATCCTGACCCAGAATACCAACTGGCTGAATGTCGAGCAGGCCATCGCCAATCTGCGCGCGGCCAACGCCCTTGATCATGCAGCGATCAGCTGTCTGTCGGCCAGCGAACTCGAAGCATGCATACGACCATCCGGCTTCTTCCGCCAGAAAGCCGCCCGTCTGCAACAGTTCGTTCATTTTTTACATACAAACTACAACGGTGACCTGCAACAATTGTTTGCTCTGCAGATGATCGAGCTCCGGCGGTTATTACTCGAGCAAAAAGGTATCGGTCCGGAGACTGCCGATTCGATCCTTCTCTACGCCGCCGGCAAACCAAGCTTCGTCGTTGACGCCTACACCCACCGGCTGCTTGAACGGATTGACCGCGCGCCAAAGATTTCCTATGCCAGCATGCGCAACAATTTCATGCAGCAACTTCCGGCCTCAACTGAACTATACAATGAATTTCACGCCCTGATTGTCTGCCACGTCAAGAAATTGTGTCGTAAACGCCTGCCGTTATGTTCAGAGTGCCCGCTTCTGGAGTATTGTTTGTTCGGCCAGGACCTGACAACAGGTTAAACACCGCCCCAAGCCAAACACAAAATCAGCCGGCAGATAGCGTAAAACCCCCGTTTTCCCTTGACTTACGCGTTGATTTTGTTACCCTACTGCATTTAAATTTTGCCTGAATTTCCGTTCCTGCGGAGGATATGATGGATTATAAAGAGACCCTCAATTTGCCCCAAACTGATTTCCCGATGCGAGGGAACCTTCCGGTTCGCGAACCGGAAATGATCGCCCGGTGGCAGAAAATCGATCTGGACGCCAAGCTCGAAGCGGCCGGTGCAGGACGCCCCAATTTCACCTTGCATGATGGCCCGCCCTACGCCAACGGCAATATTCATATCGGTCACGCCCTGAACAAAATCCTCAAAGACATCATCATCAAGAGCAAACGGATGCAGGGTTTTTACACCCCGTATGTTCCGGGCTGGGACTGCCACGGCCTGCCGATCGAACTGAAGGTTGACCAGAAGCTCGGCAAGAAGAAGCGCGAGATGAGCAAGGCCGAGATCCGCAAAGAGTGCCGCGACTACGCGAAAAACTGGGTCGACATCCAGAGCAAGGAGTTCCAGCGCCTCGGCATCTTCGGCGACTGGGAGAACCCGTACCTGACCATGACCAGCGATTACGAAGCGGCCACCGCCCGTGAACTGGCCCGGTTCGCCGAGCGCAAAGGTCTGTACAAAGGTAAGAAGCCGGTGCACTGGTGTCCTTCATGCGTAACCGCCCTGGCTGAAGCCGAGGTCGTGCACGCCGATCACACCTCACCATCGATCTACGTCAAGTTCCCGTTTGTCGACGAGCTGCCGTTTGAACTGGCCGCGTTAGCTGACAAAACTGTTTCGTTTGTCATCTGGACCACCACCCCGTGGACCATCCCGGCCAACCTAGGTATCTGCCTGCATCCGGAGCTGCCATACGTCGCGGTCGAAGCCGGTGACGACGTGCTGGTAATGGCTGAGGGGTTACATGAGGCTGTCTTGAAAGAGCTGGGGATCGAAGAGTACAGTATCCTCGCGACTTTCTCCGCCGCACCATTTGAAAACAAACGCTGCAAACACCCGTTTTACGACCGCGACTCCCTGCTGATGCTCGGTGATTACGTCACCCTCGAAGCCGGAACCGGTTGTGTCCACACCGCCCCCGGCCACGGCCAGGATGACTACATCACCGGTCTGCGCTACGGCCTGGAGATCTACAACCCGGTCAATGATTACGGCAAGTACCACGACGATGTCGAGTTCTTCGCCGGGCTCGACGTAAAGAAGACCGCCAACGATGCTGTCAACGCCAAACTGGAAGAGGTCGGTGCCCTGCTGATGCTCGGCAAGATCTCGCACAGCTATCCGCACTGCTGGCGCTGCAATAAACCGATCATCTTCCGCGCCACCGAACAGTGGTTCATCTCCATGGAGTCGAACAATCTGCGCCAGAAAGCCCTCGAACACATCAACGATGTCGAGTGGATTCCACACTGGGGTCGCGACCGGATCTACAATATGATCGAAGGCCGCCCCGACTGGTGCATCAGCCGCCAGCGGACCTGGGGCGTACCGATCACTGCACTCTACTGCAAAAAGTGCGGCGAGTCGTTTGCCGACGGCAAGGTTATGCATCATATCGCCGACCAGTTTGAAGAGAGCGGCAGCGACATCTGGTTTGAGCGTGACGTAAAAGATCTGATTCCGGCAGGGACTCTCTGCCCGTCGTGCGGCCACGATGAGTTCAACAAGGAAATGGATATCCTCGATGTCTGGTTCGATTCCGGTGTCTCGCACGCTGCCGTGGTCGAGAAGCGTGACGAACTGAACAGCCCGGCCGATCTCTATCTCGAAGGGAGTGATCAACACCGCGGCTGGTTCCATTCAAGCCTTCTCGCCTGCGTCGGTACCCGCGACACCGCCCCGTACAAGGCGGTCCTGACTCACGGTTTCGTCCTCGACGAAAACGGTCGCCCGATGTCTAAATCGGCCGGCAACGTCATCGCTCCGGAGAAGATCATCAAAAAATACGGTGCCGAGATTCTGCGCCTCTGGGTTGCGACCCAGGATTACCGGAACGACAACCGGGTCGGCGACCAGATCCTGCAACAGGTGGCCGAAGCCTACCGAAGGATTCGCAATACCGCCCGCTATATTCTCGGTAATATCAGTGATTTTGATCCGACCAGCGACACTGTTGCCCCGGAGCAGATGCTCGAACTCGACCGTTGGGCCGTCTCGCGTCTGGCTGGCCTGAGTGAGAAGATCGAAGCATCGTACAAGGCGTACGAATTTCACGTCCTCTACCACGCCGTGCACAATTTCTGTTCGGTCGACATGAGCTCTGTTTATCTCGATATCCTCAAGGATCGTCTCTACACCGCCGCGCCGAACAGCCTCGACCGGCGTAGCGCGCAGACGGCGCTCTATCTAATCATCGACACCCTGACCCGACTGATCGCCCCGGTTCTCACCTTCACCGCCGATGAGATCTGGTGGCAGCTGCCGGGCAAACGTGAGGAGAGCGCCCAACTGGCTGCTTTCCCGCAACTCGACGCCGGATTGCGCGATATGGAACTCGAAGAGCGCTACAAGCAGCTGATCAGCGTGCGTAGCGATGTCACCAAGGCGATTGAACAGGCGCGTAACGCCAAAATCGTCGGTCACTCGCTTGATGCCAAGGTGCAGCTTTCAGCCCCGGCCAACGAATTTGGCGCTTTGCTTGAATCATACCGTGATGAACTGGCGACCATGTTTATCGTCTCCCAGGCCGAGCTGGTCGATGAACTCGATGACGGCTTTGCAGGCGTAGAGGTTCCTGGTCTACAGATTGCTGTCAGTAAGGCCGCAGGCGAGAAATGTGAGCGTTGCTGGAACTACGCTACCAGCGTCGGCAGCATCAACGCTCATCCGACCATCTGCGAGCGCTGTGTGTCGAACCTCGAGCAAGCCTGAGTCGCGAATGACTATACTGCGCCACTACCGCCTATTGCTGATTGTCAGCCCAGTGTTGCTGATCCTTGACCAGTGGACCAAACTGCTGGTCGATGCACGCTTCGCACTTTATGAATCGGTGCCGCTGATCGACAATTTCCTGGCTCTGACCTATATCCGCAACAAGGGTGCCGCCTTTGGCATTCTGTCGGATAGCGCTATCCGCATCCCGTTTTTTATAACTGTCTCGATTGTCGCCCTGCTCGGCATTGTCTGGTATCTGCGCCACATAGCCCCGACCATGCGTTTGCAGCAGTGGGCGCTGACCTTGATTTTCTCCGGCGCACTCGGCAACCTGATCGACCGGATCCGCCTCGGTGAGGTAATCGACTTTGTCGATGCCCACTGGTATCAGTACCACTGGCCGGCGTTCAATGTTGCTGACTCGGCGATCACTA
>JAUVAJ010000141.1 GCA_030591795.1 Desulfuromonadales bacterium
CAGCCCACTTCTCGCCATCTTCCAGCGAAATTCCCAGGGCATAATAACCGGCCCCATCTGGCTTGCGCGCCACAATCTCGCGAAACGCCAACTCTGCAAGGTCGGGTTGCTGCTGCTGGAGTCGGATCAAGCCGATTTTGTGCAGGGCATCAAGATCATCGGGATTATTCTCGACGATCAGGTGCAATTGTTCAAGGGCCTGTTCGAGTTGGTCACTGTCCAGATGTAAGCGAACCAGTTGATAGCGGACACGATTGCTGTCCGGAACCAGATCGAGATAACTGGAGTATAGAGCAACGGCTTGTTCGGGTTGCGTGATCTGCAGATACAGGGAACCAAGCTCGATAGTTGCCTGTTCGTTCTCCGGGTCTATTTGCAACAGTGCACGATAGGCATCGACCGATAACAGGGGGAGATTGGACAAAAGATGAATCCGTGCCAGCGCCAGGTACGCATCGACATATTCAGGCGCTTCCTTGATCAATTGTTCAAGAATTGCAACGGCCTTGGCTGAGTCCTGATTACGGGCGTAAGCCAATGCCAGATGCAAGGAAATTTTCTGATCGTCTGGTTGCAGTCGTTGCGCGGCAATTAAAGAGTCAATAGCCGCAGCATGGTCACCGCTGGCGGTCTGGATCTCGGAGAGCGTCAGGTACGCATCAAGCAACTCCGGGTCGCGGACCAATGTATCCTCCAGAGCCCTTTTGGCCAACTCCAACTGACCCAGATGTAGATGAATCTCAGCTTTGGACATGTACAGAAAAGCGGAGTCCTGGTCAATTTCAATCGCCTGCTCAATCGCTTCGAGGCTCCCTGCGAAGTCACCATCAATACTCAGTAGATGCGCCCGGGCAAAAGCTTCCATTGCCGCTGATTCAGGATCAATCTCGCTAACCACTACATCATATTCGGCGGACACATCAGAACGTGCTGCCGGCGCACAAGAGGTAATGCCGATCAGAATCAGACCAAAAACAAGAACTGAAACGATTAATTTATAGCCACATAACATAAGCCGCATTAAAGAATTTCTCCGGCGTGTAAAAATGAAAAAAAAGCTAGACAAAACATACAATTAACAACGATATTAAGCTAGCATACAGGTTGGTTAACGTCAATCCATTCTCCATATACGTGATTCACACACAATAGCGACAGGTAAGACTCTATTTATTATACTTTCAGTAATAACTTGGTATACTTAACGGGTCTAGACGTGATGAGGAGTCGACCGATTTGAAACGTATTGACGAAAAATCGACGCTGGTTCGTATCAAGGAAGGTTGGGGTGCATTCTGTCTCCTCGGCGTCATCATGCTGAACTACCCCTTTATCCATATTTTCAACAAACCACACGAGGTTGGTTTCGGCTTCCCGTTGATGGTGCTCTATCTGTTTATCGGCTGGCCGATTTCAATCTTTGTTATTTACCTTTTCTCTCGCTATCTGGTACACCCCGATGTAGCCGGTCAATCTGACGATGAGACCGACGGAGAGTCAGAGTAAATGTCAGTTACCGTCGTTGTATTGATAAGTTTTCTCTATGTCGGGCTGCTGTTTGCTGTCGCATATTATGCAGACTACTGCCGCAAACAAAATCGCAGCATCATCTCCAATCCACATGTTTATTCGTTATCATTTGCCGTCTACCTCTCCTCATGGACTTTTTTTGGTAGTGTCGGGCGAGCCGCAACCCACGGCCTCGATTTTCTGCCGATCTACCTCGGCCCGACCCTGATCGCATTCACCTGGTTGTTTCTGCTGCGCAAAATAATCCGGGTCAGCAAGGAACAAAACATCGTCAGCATTGCTGACTTTATTTCCAGCCGCTACGGCAAATCGCAAATACTCGGCGGTCTGGTAACCATGTTTGCCGTCATCGGCATCATGCCGTACATTGCCTTACAGCTTAAAGCGGTTGCCCGCACCTTTGACAACTTGACCCAGGTTGACCCGAGTCAACAGCACTGGGTTGACATGATCCTCTCGCAAATTCCGTTTATCGATACAGCCTTTGTCGTCGCCCTGCTCCTCGGCCTGTTTGCCGTCCTGTTCGGCGCCCGGCATCTTGATACTACCGAGCGCCATGAAGGGTTGGTCGCGGCTATCGCGCTGGAAGCGGTCGTCAAGCTGGTTGCCTTTGTCGCCGTCGGTATATTTGTTACCTATGGTCTTTTTGACGGGTTCAGTGACATCTTCGCGCAGTTCAGAACACAATTTCCCGACCGGGAGTATCTGCTTTATCTCGACCCGGACCACACCACTTACGTTCGCTGGTTTACGCTCATTTTTATCTCGATGATGGCCTTTATGTTTCTGCCACGTCAGTTCCATATCATGGTCATAGAAAATGCAAATCTGGATCATGTAAAAAGCGCCATGTGGCGCTTTCCGGCCTACATGTTCGTTATCAACCTGTTTGTTATCCCGATTGCTCTCGGTGGCTTGATTCTCTACCAGGGAGACACTAGCAACGCAGATTATTTTGTGCTCAATATCCCGCTTGATGCCGGCAACAGCTGGCTGGCGCTGGTTGCTTTTCTCGGCGGCTTTTCAGCCTCTGCCGGCATGGTCATGGTCTCCTCGGTAGCGCTGTCGACCATGATCCTCAACCACCTTGTTATGCCGGTAATCCTTAAACTGGATCTGGCAAAAACCGGGGTTTCAAGGCTCCTGATCAATTTAAAACGGGTCGGGATTTTTGTCGTTGTCTTCCTCGGTTATGTTTATTACAAGTTCCTTGGTGAATCTTCCGCACTGGTCAACATCGGCCTGATCTCGTTCATGGCCGCAGCCCAGTTCGCGCCGCCGCTGATTGGCGGTTTGTATTGGCGACGCGCAACCCGGCACGGGGCGTCTATCGGTCTGTTATGCGGATTCGTCCTCTGGTTCTACACGCTGCTGCTCCCGTCTTTTATCAATGCCGGTTGGTTGCAACAGAGTATCCTTGATGAGGGTCTGTTCGGCATCGGGTTGCTCAAACCGTTGGCACTGTTCGGTTTATCCGGCTTTGATATATGGTCGCACTCTCTCTTCTGGACCATGTTTGCCAACATTGGCGGCTTCGTTTTATTCTCGCTGGTAAAGTCGCCGACTGCTGACGAAATTGAACAAAGCGACAAGTTTGTCAGCGCACCCGGCGAGCAGATTATTGCTGCTGGCTATGAGCGGATCAGCCGTTCGCCTTCGGTTATGGAGTTTGTCGAGCTGATGTCAAAGTTCATCGGGGAGAAACAAGCCCATCTGGCAATATCCGATTATCTTGGCGATCGTATTATTGATCAGAGAGGCAGCCTGTCTGAATTCGAACTTCCTGAGCTGAAGCGATTCACCGAACGAACTCTGGCCGGTTCGGTCGGCGCGGCACCGGCCCGGATCATCATTGAAAACTATCTGGAAACCCGTGGCAGTCAGATGGAAGATGTGTTCGATATCTTCGGTTCGGTCACACTCAGCCGGGAATCAAGTCGTGAACAACTCGGCATTCTCTACGAATCAGCGCGTATTGTCGCCAGCGGACATGCTTTGCAAAAAATTCTGGACACAATTCTCAGTCTGTTGCAACAGCAGTTTAAGTTTGATCTCTGTGTTATCCGTATTCTTGACCCACAAACCTCAACCCTGGTTGTCGAAAGCCAACAGGGGATGTCTACCCATCATCTCGGCTCATCGGAGCGTGATCTTGACATGGAGACCTATATCGGCGAAGCGTTCCTGACTAACCATGAGATGGTTATCAACGACACCGACTTCATGGAGAAAGAAATCTCCAGAAAAGTTGCCCAGGCCGAGGGGATAGCATCATACGCACATACGCCAATCACGATTGAGGGCGAACCGATAGGAATTCTATCCGCCTACTCCAGGACTGCAAAAGGGATATTTACTACAGAATTCATTGAAATGTTCCACAATCTGGCCGGTCAAATAGGCGTTGCCTGGCGCAATGCCGAGCAGACCGAGAGCCTGATTGAGGCCCGGGAGCATGAACGTGAACTGAATATAGCTAAAGATATCCAGCTCAGCCTGCTCCCGACCAGCATGCCTGATGTCCCAGGCTATAAAACCGCCGGAATTTGCATACCGGCCAAACAGGTTGGAGGTGACTATTACGACCTGTTCATGCGTAGCGATGAACATTGTGATGCGGTTATCGCCGATGTCTCCGGGCATAATATCGGAGCTGCTTTAATCATGGCAGAGACCAGAACGCTGATTCAGGCAAGCAAGCGAAATCTGCAACCACCGGATGAACTGCTTTTCGATCTAAATAACTTCTTCTATGATGATCTGACCAGAACAGAGCTGTTCATCTCCATGTTTTATTTGAGTATTGACTGCAAATCCCAGGTGATCACCTATGCCAATGCCGGACACAATCACCCCTTAATCTGGCGGAAAGCTGAACGTAAATGTGAGGAACTTGACGCAGAGGGCCTGATTCTCGGGGTTAAAAAAGATGTCAAGTTCGAACAGAAAACAACACAACTTACGCCGGGCGACATACTGCTTCTGTATACCGACGGTATTACCGAGGCGGAGCGAAGCGATAACGAGTTCTTTGGTGACGAGAGGCTGAAGTCTCTACTTGAAAGTTGTGCTGATTATACGCCGGCTGTAGCTATTGAAAAGATCCTGGAGCAGGTCAGGCTGTTTACCGGTGTGCACAATTTTCATGACGATATCTCGCTCGTCATAATCAAGGCTGAATGACAAAATCTATGATAGACTTTAGTAAATTTGACACAAACAAAATCAGAGTTGAACTTGGAGGCATAAATGAACACACAGGTTAGCGACAAAGGCGTAGCCGTTCTTATCGAAGTTAATGAAGATCGTCTCGATGCGCACAACAGCGGGGAACTAAAAACGCAGATGCTTACTTTCTTTGACGAAGGTAAAAACAATCTGGTTATCGACCTGAAAGCGGTGCGTTTTGTCGATTCTTCCGGACTGGGTTCTCTGGTTTCCGGATTTAAAAATGCCAGCGCCAGAAACGGCAATTTAAAACTTTGCGGTCTGCAGCCTCAGGTCAGATCAATGTTTGAACTTACGCGCCTGCATCGGGTTTTTGAGATTTTCCCCGACGCGGACGAAGCATTGGCGAGTTTCCAATCTTAGATTTAGCAGAGTCATTTATGGCAGAAAACTTTGAAATAGACATCAAGGTTCCGAACAAAACCCGCTACCTGGCCCTAATCGGCAGGATTGGTGAGGATATCGCGCGGACGCTCAAGGATTATCAAGGTGACCGATCCGATCTGGCATATCAGGTTAATCTGGTGTTAACCGAATCTATGACCAATGCTATTCTGCATGCTCCGACTGATACAGATGATAATCGTCAGATCCACATAAATATCGCAATAATCAACGACAATCTGCATATCAAGGTTTACGATCAGGGGAAAGGTTTTGATCTCGACTC
>JAUVAJ010000135.1 GCA_030591795.1 Desulfuromonadales bacterium
GCAGATACGGGCGGGGAGTGTCCGGAGTTGGCCAGGGGATGGTCGCCCGTTCCCGATCGAGGGAACGCAGCACACCATTAACCAGACCGGAGACCCGATCGAGTCCGACCTGCCGCGCCAGATCAACTGTCGCATGCACGGCGGCATGCGCCGGCACCCGATCGAGTTCGAGCAATTGATATGCGCCGATCCGCAGCAGACGCAACGCCCCCGGTTCGAGACGCGTCAGTTTCTGCTTACAGAGCGGCGCGAGAGCAAAATCAAGCCGACCACGCAGACGCAGCACGCCATAGACCAGCTCGGTCAACAACCCGCGCTCACGTGGGTCAAAGCCGGGCCGCCGGGTTAACCAGCTGTCGAGCAACAGGTCAGCGTAGCCCCCCTCTTCGACCCGTTGCAGGATCTCATACGCCCCGGAGCGAGCATCATCTTTATATGTTGTGGTCTGTTTTTGCGTCATGATGCTCACAGTTGTACACCAGTCGTTGTGGTTAGCAAATCGAAATATTCATAAAAACTCAAATTGAAAAGCCGCCTTAAAACAGAAAAATAAATAGTTAGTATTTTTCCCTTGACATACCTGACTAATTTAGTTATCTTTTACCCACAGAGCATGCTTCTTCATGTTCTTCTCCTAAGCAGTATTCAAAACATGTTGCCCCATAGTCTCCCTCCGGACTATGGGGCTTTTTTTGTGATATTATTTAGCAAGTCAATTTTTTGGTGACAATGTCACTATTGACTGAAATATCAAACCAAACGTGAAAGGGACTACAAATGGCGACTTATGAATGTTCGAAATGTGGCATGGGCGTTAACGCTACCTGCGCTAAATGCGACGCACCATTGGTTGACGACAGTCTGAAGCTGGATGATGGCGCGTCGGTGCAGATATCCAAGTGTCCCAACGGCCACGGCAAGATCAAATCGCCGATGTGCTGCGGTGAGGATATGACCTGCACGATTGCATAACGGAACCATTTTACATATTGTCTTTTAAGCCCGACATCATGCGTCACAACAGATGATGTCGGGCTTTTGACAAAAGCCTGTTTGCCCTACAACATCTCACAGCTAATTACCTGCAGACCTTAGTACCACCATTACAGTGTTGCATCTGTGTAATCTGTCCTCCGCGGTAATTATCCACCCTTAATTGACAAGCACAAAAAAATACATTAATAATCATCCTTTCACTTTTAATGAGTCCATTAAAAGGAAGGGGAAATAGACTCATGAACACTCACCTGTGCAAAATTGCCTTGGCCTGTATCATACTTGCCTTCTGGGCTCCTGTATCTTTTTCGTTGGACCGACTTGTTATTCCGGGCACCGGCGACAGTCAAGAGCTGTTACGCGCAGTCGCCGCTCAATTCACCCAGGAACATCCGGATATCTCCTTTGACATTCCCGATAGCGTCGGCAGTATCGGCGGCATCAAACGCGTCCTCAATGGCCACGCACCATTGGCACGAATCGCTCGCCCCCTCAACTCCAGCGAGGTAAACAGCGGCCTGAACTCCCTGACCTTTGCCTACACTCCGGTGGTCTTTGTTGCAAACCTCCCGGAAATATGTGTCGACAACCTGTCGACTGCTGATATCGTCGCCATCTATTCCGGCAAAATAACCTCTTGGCAGGCACTCGGCAATTGCCCGGACCACAAAATTTATGTCGCCAATCGCGAGGAAGGCGATTCTTCCCGCCTCCTGATCGAAGCCAGTTTTCCTGCTTTCACCAACATTACAAAATTTGCCGGTGAGGTCGTTTACAGTACCCCGGAGACACTACATATCATCGAAGACTACCAATACACCGTCGGCTACCAGCCGCAGGCGATGTTGAAGAACTCGGCGCTTACTCAATTCTCTATCAACAACCTGCAGCCGACCGCTGAGAACCTGGTCAACAATAAATACCCATTGGCGGTCCCACTCGGTTTTACCTGGAAGGGTGACCTGCCAGACGTCTACCGACAATTCGTGGAATTCATGTTCAGTAGTCGCGGGCAAGAGATTATTCGCGCTCACGATGCCATCCCGGTTCCCAAGCCAGCGGAAATTTAATGATGGCTTCGCTACGCACCAAAATTCTCGGCACCCAAGCCCTCACCATCACTGTAACAGTGCTTCTCCTCGGGTCAATCTCCTATTTTCTGATGACCCATGCCTTGCTGTCCCTGCAACAACACAACCTTGAACGCCTGGCGGAAACTTCAGCCCGCGATATAGGCCGCAACCTGAATGACCTGCAAAATAAATTCAGCAACATCGTGATCAGTCGAGATCTGCACCGCGGTAGCGATCTGCCTCTGGCCAAATATCTGGGCAAACATCTGGACCGCTTTCCGGAGTTGACGCTACTCAACCAGCAGGGCCATGAAGAGCTACGCCTGCTACGGCAACTTATTGTCAGCCCCAATGACCTGCGCGACTGGAGCGACTCAGACCTGTTTCAGCAGGCCATGTCAAACCCAAATGACATCATTATTTCGCCGGTTAGTAACCATCCGGAGCTTGGTACACCGACGGTTTCCTTTGCCATAGCGCAGGTTCAGTATTTCGGTGATCAATTTATGGGATTGCTGATCGGCTCGATTCCCCTGGAACATATCCTGGCACAAATTGAGAAACCCACCGACGATGTCGATGGGTTTCTGGTGGTTATGGACTCGCAGCAGCGTATCCTCTATGCGCCGGATGACAACCCCGTACTCACACCGCTAACAGCAGTGACTTCAACGTCTGAAAGTCACCTCCGGGATTCGATCCATTCAGCGCCATCCGGTTTCCTGCGAGAAACAATTTTTGATCAGGACACTTATCTCGCCTTCCAGACCGACCCGATCAGCGGCTGGACTATCATGGCGGTTCTGCCGACTGAAGTCTTCATGACGGAGCCAAACCGTTTACGTAACGTCACGCTGCTCATCTGCCTGGCGCTCCTGTCAGGCGGACTACTGGTCGCACTGCGTATAACCAACCGCTTGACCCTTGATATTGACCACCTAACCGACTTTACCCATCAGATAGCTGCAGGCAATCTGGACAGCCGGGTCAGCGTCACCTCCCAGGACGAGATCGGCATCCTCGGAGCCGCTTTCAATGCAATGACCGACCAACTGGCCCGCTCCAAAGAAGCCCGGGATCATCTCGACACGATCCTGCAATCGATCATCGATCCGCTACTGGTGACAGACAACAACGGGCGAATTCAACGGTTTAATAATGCCGCCATAAAAATGCTCCAGTATGACCGTGAAAATATTCTCGGCACACACATTGACTCGATCTTCACCGAAGAGTTTCAACCGGCTGCAGACAACTCACTTTTACAACTGGTACAAAAAACCCCACTGCAAAATCACGAAACCTATGTCCGCTCTGGCGTCGATAAAAAGATTCCGGTTCTGTTGAGTTGCTCTTTTGTCAAAATGGCAACAGAATCAGAGTCAGGACTTGTCGTCATCCTCAAAGATATCTCCAAACAAAAAAGTACTGAAGAAGCGCTTAATTCAGCGCTTACCGTTGCTGAAAACACCCGGGACCAGGTTGACGCCATTCTGCGCTCGGTTGCCGACGGCCTGATCGTGACCGACACCAAACAGGATATCGTCCTCATGAATCGGGTCACCGAAAAGTTTTTTGGCGTCACCTCTGAGGACCTGCTGGACCAGCCCCTGAAAAACCTGATTCCCCACCAGGCTGTTCTCGACCAGATGAAAAACAAGCTTGAACAACCATCGTCCGAAACGGCTATAGAATTCGCAATCAGTCGACCATCGGATAATACTCCGTTTATTATTCTAGCACGCAGCGCTCCGGTTCAAAGTAAGGACGGAAAAATTTCAGGACTGATAACCTCCCTGAGAAACGTCACCGAGGAGCGCAAGATGGAGAGAATAAAAACCGAATTCATCTCCACTGCGGCGCATGAGTTGAATACGCCCATAGCGACCATCATGGGCTTCACCGATCTTCTCCTCAACACTGACACGCACGGTGGTTTCAGCACGGAGCAACGCGAAGAGTTCCTGAAAGAAATATTTGAAAAAACCGATGTCTTGTCCCGAATTGTCAGTGACCTGCTAGACCTCAGTCGTATGGAGACCGGACAAGCCATGCCGCTACAAAAATCCCTGACAAATATTAACAATACGGTGCTCAAGGTCACGCATTGCTTCCAGATAAGCGACACCGGACAGCAAATTGAACTCGACCTGGATGAGATGGCGACAACAGAAATCCTCGTCGATCAACAACGGATCATCCAGGTACTTGAGAATCTGATCAACAATGCAATTAAATACTCGCCAGCCGGCAGTCGTATTGAAATTTCTACCAGACTAAACGATAAGCAGATGTTGATCAGCATCACCGACCAGGGTACCGGCATGACCAGTGAACAGGTCGCCAAGGTTTTCGATAAATTTTATCGTGTCGACTCCTCCAACACCTCGGTCAGCGGTCTGGGTATGGGTATGAGTATAGTTCAGAGCATTGTCCAGTCCCACGACGGAACCATCGATATTTCAAGTACTCCAGGAGCGGGCACAACCGTAACTTTTGGCCTGCCGTTAAACGACCCGGTCACCTTGCAATAATTCCAACAGGGGATTGATCCGGCCTGATCGGAATATATATTACCAAACAAGAAGGTCTGTCATCTGAACCGGGTTTACTTCACAATAAAATGATAAAATCAACACCCCAACGGACGCATCAACTCTAGCATCGACTCGTTAATCGGTCGCCGCCCGGCGGCAAAAACTTTCTCCAACTCGTGTAGATTAAGTAGCGCACAGCTCAACCCGAGCATTTTGCCTGATTCACCAGCCAGCAACGCCTCGACTGCTGCAACGCCGAAACGAGCTGCCAACAGGCGATCAAAAGCCGACGGTGACCCACCCCGTTGGTAGTGGCCAAGCACCATAATTCGGGTTTCAAACCCATCGCAATTTTTCAACTGCTCAGCAATTTCACTTGCACTGGCGACTCCTTCAGCAACAATAATCAGCGAATTGTCACGCCCCTCCCTGTAGCGATTATTCAACTCACGGCTGATCGCATCGATGTCGTAAGGCCGTTCTGGAATCAGGGCGAATTCAGCTCCGCAGGCGATGGTGGCAGCAACGGCGAGATACCCGCAGTTACGCCCCATCGTCTCAACAACAAATGCACGATCATGCGACGAGGCGGTATCTTTCAGGCAATCAACAGCCTTGATGATATTGTTCAGAGCAGTATCGACACCGAGCGACATGTCAGTGAAGGATATATCGTTATCGATGGAAGCGGGAATACCGATGACCTTGACACCGGACTGATGCAACGCCTGAGCACCGCGCAACGATCCGTCGCCACCAATCACAATCAACCCCTCAACCCCGTGCTTGCTCAAAGTGGTGATAGCCTGTTGACGCCCTGCTGTTTCATGCATTTTCAAGCAGCGCGCACTTTGCAGGAAAGTACCACCTCTTTGCAGGTTTCCACTTACTGAATGCGTCGTCAACGGCTGACACAAATCTTCAATCAGACCGGTGTAGCCTTTTTGCACACCGACAACTTCAACACCTTTTGACCTGGCAGCGCGAACAAC
>JAUVAJ010000224.1 GCA_030591795.1 Desulfuromonadales bacterium
ACCCTCAGCTTGGAAGGCTGATGCTCTAAGCCAACTGAGCTATTCCCGCACAAATTTTATTTTCAACTCTAATTATGTACTACCGTAGGACGCCCTTCTGCTCGCCGTTCCAGTTTATGCGGTCAAGGACCTCCTGGTATCCGTCGTTCAGACTCTTGTCCGGCAAGTCAGTATATGGTGGAGGGGGGAGGATTCGAACCTCCGAAGTCTACGACGTCAGATTTACAGTCTGATCCCTTTGGCCACTCGGGAACCCCTCCAGGGGATATTCGTTAAGCCATTGTTTGCGCTCTTTTGCGTCTTCTAAATCTATATTCTGGGCGTGTGCCCTGATTCTCAATGGAGCTGGCGATAGGAATTGAACCCACAACATCCTCATTACAAGTGAGGTGCTCTACCAATTGAGCTACGCCAGCACAGAAGGGACTATATACAACAGCACTTTTTAAATTGCAAGAAAAAATTCAGGAAATATTTCTTCCAAGAAGTCACCAATTGAAGACCAGGAACAGGTCCGGTTAACAAGGACTGGCAACCGTACCTTAAATGAACACGATGCTGACTGATAACAGCTCAACAATATCAACCAAACTCAGCAAAAATAACGACTATATTGCTAACAAATAAAACGAACAAATAAGTTGTTGACAATTATTACCGGCTTGGTTATATTTAAACTACCTACCAACCCTGTTTCCGGGGCGCTCATCCCTCCTGACGAGCGCCCTATTTTTTTGTCTTAGCTTCAAACACCGATCGATCTTGTCGGACCACCTCAAACAGAGCAACTGCTGCGGCCACTGAAGCATTCAGCGAACCGACCTGGCCGTGCATCGGAATAGACAATAATCCATCACAATGCTTGCGGATATTCGGCCGCAAGCCTTTACCCTCGCAACCGACCACCAACGCCAGGTTTCCGGACAGATCAGTGTCGAAAATTGCCGCTGAACCTTCTTCGCCGGCCAGCCCATAGCACCAGACACCCTCTTTTTTCAGCTCTTCAATTGTTCGGGAGAGATTAGTCACCTGGCAGAGCGGCAGCCAGGCGAGCGCTCCGGCAGCGGTTTTTTCAACCACCGAGGTGACCGGGCAGGCGCGATCCTTGGCGACGATAACACCGTGACATCCGGCGACTTCGGCGCTACGCAGCATGGCACCGAAATTATGTGGGTCGGTAATTCCGTCAAGCAAGAGAAAAAAAGCCGAACGCTCAGATTGCCGCCAGCGCTCAAGCAATTCATTAAAACCGGTGTAGCGATACGGTTCGATGCGCAACAATGCGCCTTGATGATTGGAATGCCCGGCCATCCGATCGAGCTCGGCTCGGGGTTTTAAGCGGACAGGAATTTTTACTTTTTCGGCGAGGCGCTGCAACTCCAGCAATCGGGGGGAACGTTGTTCAGCTTGCAGCAGCAACTCCAATGGTTTGCGCTGTTCACCCTGCAACCCTTCGGAGACCGGATTGATGCCATACACTAATTCAGACATGGTCAACGCGCGCCTAAAGCGCCTTCAATCTCATCCAAGATTAAGTCGGCGGCGGCCACCGGGTCAGCAGCGGCTGAGATCGGCCGACCGATAACCAGATAGTCAGCGCCATTGCCAATCGCATCGGCCGGAGTGGTCACCCGCTTCTGATCATCCAGCGAAGCAAATGCCGGACGCACGCCGGGGGTGACAATGGCAAAATCCTCACCACACGCCTGACGAATCAAACCGACCTCTTTTGGCGAAGCGACGACACCGTCAAAGCCGGCTTGTTTCGCCAAAGCAGCTAGGCGTGGCACCATCTCGGCCACCGGTCGATCGATACCGATTTTTTGTAATGTCTCTTCGGTTGAAGAGGTTAGAATCGTTACGGCCAGCATGGTCGGTCGCTCGGTCTTGTTGTCTGCGCACCAGGCATCGACCTCTTTCACCGTCTGCTGCATCATCTCCAAGCCACCCAATGCATGCACATTGAACATCTTTGCCCCGAGACGACACGCTTCCACCCCGGCTTTGGCGACAGTGTTCGGAATATCATGATACTTCAGGTCGAGAAAAACCTCTCCACCCTCGGCTCGAACCATCTGGATAATTTCCGGGCCACAACGGGTAAACAGCTGCTTCCCGACCTTAAACAATCCGACTTTGGAGTGAAGCTTTTTCACCCACCCTTGTGCCTCTTCAAAAGAATCAACATCAAGGGCAAAAATCAATCTTTTTCTGGCCGCCGCTCTCATTCGCCCCTCCCAACCAGCCCTTTGATCCGCTCGGATATTTTTTGTACCCGCTTGATCAAATCAGACGACTCATCAGCCGGCAGACTCTCTTTGGCCGCGAGACATTCCATGTAAATCAATTCGCTGAGCGAATCGGCCAGGAGGCGTTTCTTGTCGCCCTCTTCCAGCCCATCCAGGTTACCCATTATCCGACCGCCATCGACCGAGCCATCATCCTGCACGCTGACATCCCGAAACACATATGAGTACGGTTGCGGTAAATCACGCAAGAAACTCTGCACTTCATCAACAAAAGATGAATTGGCCACTGAAATCTGTCTGGACAGAGCGATCAGAGCACCGTTAAAGATCGCCACTATATCGCCAAGCTCACCTTTTGCCTCAGCCACAACCGGGTCTTCAAGACTAACAACCTTCTTGCGCAACAACTGATAAAGGGTGCGCAGGGCTTCGAACTCGCCTAGACCTGATAAACGCAGGATCTCTTTGACATTGGCCCGACCTTCACGAATCAGATCGACCAGCAACTCTTCATTCTCATCCAACTTCTGACCACGCTGTTCACTCAGCACCGGCACTGCATCGAGGGAGCGAATATCACGCATATACAGGGCCCGCTCGTCAACGCGACGCAACCCTTCCATGATCAAATTCTGGGTATTCATCGACAGGCGCACTACCTTCTCCTGATCGATCTTGCTCGGCAGAAAGCAGAAATTCCCTTCCTGGAAAGAGAATAGATTGAAAACGATCGACTCTACCTGCTGCCGCGAAGCGAGCCAGAGATCTTTGGTCGTAATCACGGCTTTATCGACCAACACTTTACCGACCGACAGATTGGTGCCACCAACTTCGTGAATTTTCTTCAGGGTCGTCTGGTTAATTTTACCCAAGTCGTACAAAACTTCGGGTAAATTTTCGTTGACGAATGAGCTCTGAGCATAAACAACTTCACCATCTTCGAAAAACAGCTCCTTGTTGCCGCTTTTCAGGGTAAACAGGATACTGCCGTTCTTGCGAAACATATTGTAAAAGGAGAGCAGGTCGGTAACTGTGAGATCGCCAAGTTTACCAGCCACTGACGGCACAGTCGTTTCGCTGCTGCCGACCAGAATATGCACGGGAGAATACGAAATAAGCCCCATCGGTTTTTTGCCGACCGCCGCCATCACCGGCGATGGGAGTGTAATACGCCCGTTACTGTCAATAATCTGTTCACTCATAGCGTTTCAATAACCCTTCTTACACGTTGCAAAAATCGTCTCAGGAATTAACCTGCAAGGCTTTTTGTACTCGCGCGGCAACCGTCTTAACCGTCTCTGCAATCGGCACCATCTCCCGCTCACCGCTACGGCGCTCCTGCAACTCAAACATCCCATCATTCAAACCCCGCGTACCGACGGTCACCCGCAAAGGGATGCCGATCAGATCAGCATCCTTGAATTTTGCCCCGGGACGCTCATCCCGGTCATCAAGCAAAACCTCAACCCCTTCGGCTTGCAACTGCTCGTAAAGCTCATTCCCGGCTTTTACCACCGTCTCGTCCTTCATGTTCAACACGGAGATAATGACATGGAACGGGGCAATGGCCATCGGGAAGATAATACCATTCTCATCATGATTCTGTTCTATCGCTGCCGCAGCGGTCCGACCAACGCCGATACCGTAACAACCCATAATTATATTATTGATCTTTCCCTCGGCATCGAGGAAGGTCGCCTTCATCGCCTCGGAATATTTGGTCCCGAGCTTGAAAATATGCCCGACCTCGATCCCGCGGGTATTTATATAACTGCCGCCACACTCCGGGCAGCCATCACCGGCTTCGGCGTTGCGCAGGTC
>JAUVAJ010000075.1 GCA_030591795.1 Desulfuromonadales bacterium
ATCGGATGTGGCTAACGCCATCCTCGACGGAACTGACGCTATCATGCTTTCCGGCGAAACGGCAGCCGGCAGCTATCCGGTCGAAGCGGTCCGTCTAATGGTCCGGGTGGCGGCCGATATAGAGGGCGATCCACAACTCTGGCCGCAGACATTTCAGCGTATGAACGAGCCCGGCAGCTATCGCAGGTTGCCGGATGCGATCGGCCAGGCCGCCTGCCGGGTGGCCGAAATGGTCGGTGCGGCGGCGATTCTCGCCTTTACCCAGACCGGCAGTACCGCTGCTCTGGTCGCCAAGTACCGTCCGCAGTTGCCGGTGTTTGCGGTGACCCCGTCGCAAGCGGTTCGCCGGCGGATGGCGTTGTACCGGAGTATCCGCTCTCTGCGGGTCGATATTGAGGGTGACACCGAAGCGCAGATTCGTTCGGTTGAACAGACGGTACTGGACGCCGGCGTCCTGCAGCGTGGCGACGTAGTGGTCATCACCATGGGGAGCCCGGTTTCGGATGCCGGCACCACCAACATGATGAAGGTCCATCGGCTCGGCACCGGTGATTTTTTCGAGGTTTATTGAACTTATGAGTAAAAAAGCAGTCGTTCTCTATAGCGGTGGACTCGATTCAACCACCTGCCTGGCGATCGCCAGAGAGGCGGGGTTTGAACCGTATGCTCTCAGTTTTGATTACGGTCAGCGGCATGCGCATGAGCTGGAGCTTGCCCGACGCTACGCGAAGCAAGTCGGTGCCTGTGAACACCGGGTGGTGCAGATCGATCTACGCCAGTTCGGTGGCAGCGCGTTGACCGCCGACATCGAAGTACCGAAAGAGCAGCCGGCCGACGCGGAAATCCCGGTCACCTATGTGCCGGCGCGCAACACGGTCTTTCTCTCATTTGCCCTCGCCTGGGCCGAGGTGCTCGGCGCCTTTGACATCTATATCGGCGTCAATGCCCTGGACTATTCCGGCTATCCCGACTGTCGTCCGGAGTTTATTGCGGCGTTTGAAAAAATGGCCAACCTGGCGACCCGCGCCGGGGTTGAGCAGAACGCCTTCCATATCCACGCCCCGTTGCAGCAATTGACCAAGGCGCAGATTGTCCGGCGCGGACTCGAGCTCGGTGTCGATTACAGCTTGACCCACTCCTGTTACGACCCGACCCCGCAAGGGTTGTCGTGCGGACGTTGCGACTCCTGCCGACTGCGACTCAAAGGGTTTGCCGAAGCCGGAACGACCGACCCGGTCACCTATGCTGATGGAGGAAACCGATGAGCATGCCAGATCTGCAGAATGCGCCGGACGGGCGCAATATCGCCATCGACAAAGTCGGGGTCAAAGATATCAGCTACCCGATCGTGGTTCAGGATAAAAATCGCGAAAAGCAAAGCACCGTCGCCCGAATCAATATGTATGTCGACCTACCGCATCACTTCAAGGGGACGCACATGAGCCGGTTCATCGAGATACTCAACCAGTATCACGGTGAAATCAGCATCGACCGGATGGATACGATTCTTCAGGAGATGAAAGACCACCTGGAAGCGAGCTGTGCGCATCTCGAGTTTAAATTTCCTTATTTCATCGAGAAACAGGCACCGGCCTCCGGCGCCCGCAGCCTGATGGAGTACCAGTGCCAGATGCTTGGCAGTCTCGGCGAAAAGAGTGATTTCGTGCTCGGGGTTACCGTGCCGGTCACTTCGCTCTGCCCTTGTTCCAAAGAGATCAGCGCGCGTGGTGCGCATAACCAGCGGAGTGAGATCCGGGTGCAGGTGCGCTACAGTAAACATGTCTGGATTGAGGACTTGGTGGAGTGGATCGAGTCGTGTGCCAGCGCACCGGTCTATTCTCTGCTCAAGCGCGAAGACGAAAAAGCTGTGACCGAGCAGGCTTATGACAACCCGATGTTTGTTGAGGACATTGTCCGCGAGGTGACGTTGAAGTTGATCCAGGTCAAGGAGATTATCTGGTTTAAGGTGCAGTGTGAAAACTTCGAATCGATTCACAATCACTCCGCCTATGCTCAGGTCGAATTGGACCGGCAATAGCCGATTGTGGATAAGGCTGTGGAAACAGTGGATATCTTATGTCAGTTTCACATGTTACGTATTTTTGAGATATTCAAATGAAAAAAATTCTCGGGGTTTTTGTCAAGGAGCCGGTCCCGGGTCGGGTCAAGACCAGACTGACGCCAGCCTTGACGGCCGAACAGGCTGCCGCGCTTTATCGAGCGGCTTTACATGAAACGATCGAGCGTCTGCAGGGTGCCGATTACGCCGTTGTCTTGTTTTACACCGGGCGAGAAAAATATTTTACGCAGGCCTTTTCGCAGCTGCCGCGTGTTCGTCAGAGTGATGGCGACCTCGGCGCGCGTCTGACGGCAGCGTCCGACTGGTTGCATCGCACCGGATCAGTGGCAGCTGCCCTGATCGGCAGCGACAGTCCTGACTTGCCGCTGGCGCAGATCGATGCCGCGTTTGCTGCATTGAGTGCGAGAGAGGTTGTTGCCATCCCGGCCAGTGACGGTGGCTATGTCCTGATCGGCAGCAGTCGGCATCTGCCGCAGCTTTTCCGGGATATCGACTGGAGCACAGAAAAGGTTTTGGCCCAGACCCGGCAACGGGCAGCAGCGGCCGGTATCAGTTACTGTGAGCAGGGCGGCTGGGAGGATGTCGACGATATTGCCAGCCTGCAACGCTTGTTGGTTCGTTCGCCTGACTCGGCAACCGCTGCTTATGCCCGGCAGAATCTGGGTGAGCTGCTGATTGTTTAGAGGGTACGAGTGTTGACATATTGACCGGGGCTGATTGCTAACTCCGGTTGCCACGCAAAAATAAAGGAGGTCTCTTTTGGATCTGATATTAGGTGCAGGTCTCGTCGTAAAGATGGTTCTGCTGGTGCTGGTCTACTTCTCAGTTGTCTCCTGGACAATCATCTTCCTGAAGTTCCGTGTCATTAACCGGGCCATCAAGGATTCGGTCAAGTTTCAGGAACTGTTTTGGAACAAGAAACGTTTTGACCTGATTCAGCAGGGCGCCGGAGAATTTTCAGCCTCACCGCTGACGGTATTGTTTCACGACGGTTACCAGGAGCTGGTTCGCGGTCAGAAAAGAGATGAGGATGATGAGCATGAAGTGACGGCCGATCTCGGTCGCGCCGATAATGTTGCCCGCGCCCTGCGTCGAGCCTCAACCCAGGAGACTCAGCGGCTCGAAAAATACCTGACTTTCCTCGCCACCACCGGCTCGACCGCACCGTTTATCGGTCTGTTCGGCACGGTCTGGGGCATCATGGATTCCTTCATCGGTATCGGTGAGACCGGCAGTGCTTCGTTGGCCGTCGTAGCGCCGGGTATCTCCGAGGCGTTGATCGCTACCGCCATCGGTCTGGTGGCGGCAATCCCGGCGGTAGTCGCTTACAACTATTTTGTCAGCAAGGTTAACTATCTGACTGGCGAGATGGATAATTTTTCTCAGGAATTTCTCAATATCGTGCAACGAATGGGAAGGAGAAACTAGATGGATGTCGGTCGCCGAGACAATGGTGGGCGCAAGACGCTGTCGCAGATTAACGTCACACCGTTTGTTGATGTCATGTTGGTGCTGCTGATTATATTCATGGTTACCGCCCCGATGCTCGATCAGGGGTTTGATGTCAATCTTCCGGAAGTTGCCGATTCACCCGGAATCGCCAGCAACGGTGAACCGTTGCTGGTGACGGTCGAAAAAAACGGCACGATCTCGGTCGGTAGCTCAAAGGTTAAATCGGCGAGCAAGCTGGTGCCGTTGCTGCAACAGATTATGAAAGAACGCAAGGAAAAAGAGGTGCTGCTTGAAGCGGATCGAGCAGTCCCTTACGGTCGCGTCATGCAGGTGATGGCCGCCATCCGCAAGGCTGGCATCAACCGGGTCGGCATGGTGACCCAGCCGCCCAAGCCGTAGCACGGAGAGATACTATCCGGCATGAGCGGGAATCATTATACAAAGCGCAGTGGTAAAGCACCGAAGGAGCCGAAGATCGGACGAATGTTTCTGGTCTCACTCGGTTTTCACCTGGTGCTGTTTCTCATTTTTTCCGGTGTTCTCGTCTTTCAGAGCGAGCGTGACCGGCGTCCGGTTTACTATGTCGATCTGACGAAGATGCCGGTCGCCAATCCTCAAGCCGGACGCCCCGATGCCAAGCCAAAAACCACCAAAAAGAAAAAGCCGGTAAAAAAAGCGGTCAAAAAACCGACCAAAAAAACAGCAGTTAAAAAGCCGACAACCAAACCGAAACCGGAGATTATCAGGCCGACGGTGCCGGAGGTCAGCGATAGTGATATTGCAAATAAACTGGCGGCGATGCAGGAGAAACAACAAAAACAGCAAGAGATAGAAGACCTGAAACAGAAGTTGGCGGCTCTGGCGATCGACGATAGTCGTGATGATGATCTTCTCGTCAGCGAAGCGCCGCTCGGTATGCCGGATGGCGATGGGGATGAGGCCGGTGCCTCGCACCTGGCTTATCTTGAAGCTTATATCAAAGCGCAGTGGAGTCTGTCTCGATATCAAGTGACCAGAACTGATCTGCAGGCGACAGTGTGGGTTCTTTATAATAAGGACGGTCACCTGGTCGACTTTTCTCTGGAGGATGCCTCGGGCGAGAGAATTTTTGATGAATCGATAAGAACTGCTATTCTTAAATCGCAACAGCTCGATTTTGAACCTGGTTTTGCGAATCAAAAAATAACCATCACCTTTAATCTTAAAGACCTACTGGATCGATAAAAAATGCGTTTACTTCTTATTATTGGTACTTTTCTTCTGCTTGCAACCTCAGTGTCGGCGCAGCAGATCGAAATAAGTTCTCCGGGGCAGCAGATGATTCCGTTAGCTTTGACCCGGTTTCTACCCCAGAGCGGAACCGACCACCCGGAGGTTGCGCGCGAGATCGAAGCGGTGTTGGCCAACGATCTTGAGTTTTCCGGCCTGTTTGACCTGGTTGATCCGGCGGCGTTCCTCTCTGACGCTGAAAAAGTCGGTCTACTCAGTATTGATGTCGATTTTGCGCAGTGGCGGATGCTTGGCGCCGAGAGTCTGATCAAGGGGACGTACGCTGTGCGTGGTGATGAGCTGGTGGTTGAAGCGCGGCTGTTTGATGTGCAGCGGCGGCGGCTCTCCACTGGTCGGCGCTACGTTGGCCGGCTCAAGGATCTGCGGCGCATCGCTCACAAGTTTGCTGATCTGGTGCTCAAGGAGCTGACCGGTATTCCCGGGCCGTTCAATACCAAGATCGCCTACGTGTCGCAACGGACCGGAAAACGCGAACTCTACCTGATGGACAGTGATGGCTTTGGCGATTTGCGCCTGACCGATCATCGCAGCATCGTCCTTAATCCAGACTTCACTCCGGATGCCAGATATGTAATATACACTTCATACAAAAACGGCAATCCGGATCTCTATCGCCAGGAATTGAGCAGCGGCAAGGAGACGACCCTGTCGGCGCGCAAGGGGTTAAACGTTACGGCCAGAAACAATCCGACCGGCGGCAGCCTGGCAGTATCGCTGTCGCATGAGGGGAATTCAGAGATTTACCAGCTCAGCAATAGCGGCAGGATAACCGGCAAGCTGGCCGCCTCCTGGGGGATCGAGATTAATCCGACCTGGAGTCCCGATGGTGATCAGATCGCTTTTGTCTCCAATCGCCAGGGGAATCCGCATGTGTTTGTTGTCGAGGTCGGCAGCAGCGACGCATGGCGATTGACCAGAAACGGTAAGTATAATGCCACTCCAGACTGGAGTCCGCGTGGTGACTGGATCGCTTTCACCCGGATGGTACGGGGGGTGTTTGATATTTATATAATTCGGTCGGACGGAACCGATGAACGCCGCCTGACTTTCGGCCCCGGTAACAACGAGCATCCGCGCTGGAGTCCGGACGGCCGGTTTCTGGTTTACACCTCCGAGCGCGGCGGGCGTAAAATGATCGCGGTTATGCTTGCTGATGGTACCGGAATCCGTAGACTTTCGCCGGATGGAGTTGATGCGCAACAACCGGCCTGGTCGTTACGCTGGTAAAGATGGTTGTTTTTTCCATTCCAATCTGTATAATTAGCGCTCATAATGTTTTTCTGTGCCTGCTTGGCTGCTCAGTTGCTTGTCAGGAATTGTGTTACGAAAACTTAAAAGGAGTGAATTAAAAAATGAAAAACTTTAGAATGTTACATTTTGTCATGTTGGTATCTCTGGTTTTACTGCTGACGGCCGGTTGTGCCACGACTACCACGGAGGATCCGACTAATCAGGGTGCGTCATCTTCGTCTTCGAATGGCCTGACCGAGACCGACGTCAAGGAATCTGTCGCGACAACCGCCGCTGATCTTACTCGCGTCTACTTCGATTTTGATTCCTATGTGCTGTCCGGCGAAACCCGCGCTGCATTGAAGCAGAATGCCATGGTGCTAAAAGCGGCTCCGATGCTCAAGGTCAAGATTGAAGGGCATTGTGATGAACGTGGTTCCGATGATTACAACTTGGCGCTCGGTGAGCAACGTGCTCAGGCAACGAAAGACTACCTGCGCTCTCTCGGCGTTTCGGCCAGCCAGATGTCGACCGTCTCCATGGGTGAGTTGGAGCCCCTTGACCCGGCCGGTAATGAAGCGGCCTGGGCGAAGAATCGTCGGGCTGAATTCAAGCCGATGTAACCCAATTTTTTTTTGGTGAAAAAGGCCGCGTTCATCGCGGCCTTTTTTATTTGTACAATGGAGTTGAACCGATGCGAAACATTCAATTAGCTTTCACCCTGATACTGCTTGTGTTTGTTGTTGCTGGCTGCTTGCCCGGTACAGTAGCGAAAAGCAGTGATCTTGAAGAGATGAAGCGCCGCCTGGCCTTGGTCGAACAGGCAACAGTTTCCAGTTCATCAGAACAATCGCTCGACAAGCGGCTTGAGAATCAGGCTGGCAGGTTAGCCGATCTGCAGGCTGAGCTGGATGCTTTGCACGTTGAGCTGCAGCGGGTAACCGGATTGAATGAAGATGCCGCACACCAGCGCGAGCAACTGCATCAGCTGCTGACGATGATGCGCAGCGAGCTGGAGCTGAAGCATTCGCATCTCGAGGAGCGTTTAACAGCTTTGGCTGCCGTGCCGGTGCCTGTGGTGCCGGTACCAAAAGCGCAGGTAGAGGCCGAGGCTAAAGATCAATATGAGGCGGCGCTCAAGCTGATCCAGAAAGAGAAGCGGTTTGCCGATGGGCGTAAAGCGCTGCAGCAGTTTCTGCGCGATCACCCGAAACACGAATTGACAGTCAATGCCATCTACTGGATCGGTGAGGCGTACTACGGTGAGAAACAGTACGAAAAAGCGATCCTGCAATTTCAGGACGTGATCCAGAAGTTTTCGAAGCATGCCAAAGCTCCGGCGGCGTTGCTCAAGCAGGGCCTCGCCTTTGGCGCCCTCGGAGAGAAGGCCACGGAAAAAGCGTTACTGAAAAAAGTGGTGGCTGAATATCCGAAAAGCCCCGAGGGTAAGAAAGCTAAA
>JAUVAJ010000171.1 GCA_030591795.1 Desulfuromonadales bacterium
CTCCTCGCCAACCAAACGTCCAATCTCGAGCCGATCTTCGAAAACTCTGGCAATCTCCTGGTTACCGTCAGCATCGAGATCAGCCACCACCATCCCGATCGGAAGCTTATTGGCCGTCAAACCGGACCAGAACGCGACCAACGGTGTCTCTTGCATAGCTGTAGTCGAAGGCTTGGCAGCAACAGCAGCGGTCATACCGATGGCCGGAGCAACGACCGCCGGTGTCAGAGCTGTAGCTGCAGAAGGTTGCAGATCAACTTTTTCATAACTGCGCAGCAGTTCGAACTCAGCGCTTCTAACTTCAAGCTTTGTGCCGTCCAGCAGAAACAGCAAACCGGTAAACCCGGCCCCTTTGGCCCGCATAACGTCAAGCTCTGCTTGATTGGTCTGGGAATACTCAGACCAGGAGAGTTGCGGTAACACCTGACGCAGTTCGGCCGAGAACGCCTCACCTTGATCCGTCATATCATAAAAACGACTTTCAACCTGCTCGAAGCGCTGCACTTTGGATCCGGCGACCGGCGCATCGCCAGTAAGCTGGTGGGTGATCGAGAAACCAGGGCGCACCTCAATTACCTGTAAAATGCCAACAGTCTGTGTGTACACTCCAAGAATTTCACCGGTCTGCGGATGAACCACCTGCTCGCTGCTACCGACGACACTGAACAGATCACCATTGTGCACCCCTTTAATTGCTTCGGCATCAATCAAAACCTCCCCATCACGCGCCAGCAACACCACACCATCGATCGGGGCAAAGTCTTTGACTATTCCTGCCGGAACAGCCGCCAGAACAGTGGCCGTTGACAATGTCACTAGGACTAGAGATATAAAGAATGTTTTCATGTGAGTCATTTGAGTCTCCTGACGGGATTTTGTTCTGCAAAAGAAGTGCTATTATACAGGGTTTTGTCGACAGAGAAAAGGAATGGTTTGTCATTTCTAGCAACAAGCGAAAGCCATTACGACCATCACGACATAAATTCAGAAAGACAAGATAGCTCCCTTTTTGTGCGTCACTGCCGTGGCGAAGGCGTACGGTCGAGATGACAACAAGACTTAGCGTACTCGTTCAATTGTCATTTCGAAAACAGGATAAATCTCGGTTCAATAAAAAAAGCCCCGAACTGAAGTCCGGGGCTTTTTAAGTACAGCTAACTCAAGTTAAAACTTGAATTAAAAGTCCATCTGGAACTTGGCACCAACGAGAACCACAGTACCCTCAGTGGCACCAGCGGCGTCATCCAAGAAATCAATATAGGTGATTTCAGGAACAATCTTGAAACCTTTGGCAATCTGTGAGGTGTAGTTAACGAAGAGTGCCGCCTGTGCGTCAGTCTCAAGGGCAGCATCTGCTTCGTCAGCGGTGTAACCGGCGCCGAAAGCGAAACCAGCGACATCCATCTCAAACATCAGACCGTAACCGGTGGAATCTCCACCATTCCAGGAATCCGAGTTGCTACGACCCAGGATACCATAGTCGCCGAGATTCTGGCCGTAGTGCAGGCCGTAGATGAAACCCATCTCACCGAATTTAGCGTCGCCACAAACGTAGAGGATGTAGGAAGAGACATTATCGCCGCCTACTTCTTCGTACTTCTGGTAGCCGAGACCGGCATTGTAGGTGAAGGAACCAGCTTTGCCTTTAAAGCCAACTACCAGCTTAGGAATTAAATCACCATCGGCAACTAATTGGTCATTTTCGATTGCTGCAAAGTACAGACCCATGTCCATGTCGTACTTGAGCATCGGTTGGCGACCGTCATACAGAGCGCCGAAACCGATGAAACCGAGATCCTGGTTAAGAGCTTGGTTGGAGAACTTGGTTTGCGGAGTGTAGGACTGACCAACGAGGAAAGTACCAGCGCCAAGTTTCACAGTACCGTAAAGTAGACGAGTGTTAACGCCAGTGCCAAACTCGATACGACCGGTAACGTCGCCGGTGCTGGCCTTGATCCCGAAGCGGGAGTTGCCCTGAAGAAGAATGTTAAGAGCAGTTGTTGTGTCTGTGCCATCGTCAAAGCTACCGTAGACAGCTGCTACACGAGCCGAACCGTACGGTGTTACGTCGGCCAAGGCCGGGGTGGCGATCATGGCTACTGCCGCCAGAGCGAGTACTAATTTCTTCATGCTTTTGCCTCCTGAATAAAATGTAAAGCTATTTGCGCAGGAACTATTCCTGCCGTGCCCCCAATGGGCTGTTTACAAAACAATCTGTAAATATTTGAACTACAAAATTTCAGCGTTAGAACAAAAGACCATCTTTTACATCGGAATCTCAGATCTGAACAGACCGGTTAAATGGCCTCCTCCTTCCTGAATACTACTCATTGTTTAACTACTTATTAATCGCGTCAAACAAAACAAAGCATTTTATACTTTAATAAATTTCTATTCATATACAACAACAGTGCCAATAGTGTCAACCAAAAGCTAATCTATGCCAGTTCCTCTATTTAACCATGTTTCAGTGGTTTATTGGTGCTATATTAAACACTTGAAACTGTTTCATTCTCGCTACAGTGTGGCGCTCTGACCACAATCAACAAAACAGGTTTTCACTCTGCGTAACCATTACGTGGCCACTATGTTTACTCTTTGAGCATTTCCTGCAACATCTTCTGCAGATCACTGGCGACGATCAGGCCGCGATCACGTTGCACCTTGAAATCACTGTCGATCAGCAGCACCCGCGGTATCGTATAGAGCCGGTAGGCCCTGGCCACCTGACCATCGTCAATCAGGGTGATGTTCGGCAGCTTGAACTCCCGGTGCTGCAAGTACTCCCGAATCGTATCCTCCGGCTCATCGACATAGACCTCTATCAGCGTGATCTTATTGTCAACAAGGAACTCTTCAATCTTGGCAAACTCCTTAAGCTGTTGTTTGCAACTGGGACACCAGGTAGTCGCCAGCTTGAGGATGATGGTCTGTCCGCGAAAATCTGCGAGGCGTACCGACTCTCCCTGCAGATTAGCCAACTTGAAATCAGGCGGCTCAGTGCCGGTCTCAACTGCACTGGCCAGTGAAGCGACAACCAGCCAAACCAACAACATGCCAAGGACAACCCATGATCTTTTTCCGAAGCCTCGGTTCAACATCTTAACAGCGGCCTCTCCTTTATTTGAAAATTGTTACGCGCAGGAGAAACAGTGTTTCATCCTTTTCAACTTAGAGACAGACTACACCTTGCCTAATTAAAGTGTCAAGGCAAAATCGACATAAAACAAACGTCGTTTTACAGATGTCAACAATTACGCAAAAAAGTACAAATGTCTAAATTTGAATTTCATCCCACTGGGTGAGTTGCTTTTCAGGAGCGCAGGTATACGTCAGAGTGTTAAGCTCCTAACAATAATACTACAACGCAACTGGTTGACGATTTTGCACCGCCTGTATTGGCTAAACTAAAATTTCGTCCGGCAAGGCGCAGTGCTGTTTCAGGGGTGCAGGCATACGCCAGTATGTCAAAGTCCTGAAACAGCGCTGTAACGCTGCAGGGCGGAATTTTCGCGACGCCATTTCAGGGCTGGCAGAGTTCGGTTAGCACCCCGCCGGTCGCCTTCGGATGCAGAAAAGCTATTGAAGTGCCGTGAGCGCCTGAGCGTGGGGTTTCATCTATCAGCCGCACACCATCACGCTTCAGCTCAGCCAACGCTGCACCAAGATCCGCGACTTCATAAGCGATGTGGTGTAAACCCTCGCCATTTTTCGCCAGGAACTTCGCCACTGGCGAATCGTCAGCCGTCGGCTCAAGCAACTCGATCCGGCTTTCACCAATCGCCAGAAACGCTACCTTCACCTTCTGCTCTGCTACTACCTCATCCCCCTCGAAAACCATGCCGAGGGTGTCACGGTAAAACGGGAGCGAGGCTTCAATGCTATTGACAGCGATACCGATGTGATTGATTTTTTTGGTCATGATGACTCCGATTTTGATTATTGGCACTGCGGCTTAACTACTAAGAAAAGTGAACAACGAGAAGACCAAGAACAATAGGACGCTGATCAAATCTGATTTACGCTGATTAAAATCAAGACACATATAATTTCTCGGCCTTTAAATCATGCCTTTTCAGCGTTCATCAGCGTCCCATTAAGCTTTTGCCTTACTACATCCCGAGATAGGCCTTCTTCACATCCTCATTATCGAGCAGCTTGGCGGCAGTGTCGCTCAGAGTGATCCGGCCATTCTCCATAACATAACCACGGTGTGCCAGCTTGAGCGCCTGGTTGGCGTTCTGCTCGACCAGGAAGATGGTGGTGTTGTTCTCGTGGTTGATCTTGCGGATGATATCAAAGATCTGTTTGATGATAATCGGCGCCAGGCCGAGGGACGGTTCATCGAGCAGTAGCAGCCGGGGCCGGGCCATCAAGCCACGAGAGATGGCGAGCATCTGCTGTTCACCGCCGGACAAGGTACCGCCGAGCTGATTGCGGCGTTGGGCGAGGATCGGAAACAAGTCCATGATCATATTCAGATCCTGTTGAATGATCACTTTATTCTTGCGCAGGAAAGCGCCCATTTCAAGATTTTCGAGTACGGACATGTTCGGGAAGATCCGCCGGCCTTCCGGCACCTGAATCAGGCCGAGGGCGACAATCTGGTCGGCGCTCAGACCGTGGATCGGTTGGCCCTGAAACAGGATCGCACCGCTACGGGGCTTTTCCACCCCGCAGAGCGACATCAGGGTGGTGGTCTTGCCGGCGCCATTAGCACCGATCAAGGTAACGATCTCTCCCTCTTCGATTTCGAGCGAAACCCCCTTCAACGCCTGAATGTTGCCATAAAATGTATTGATATTTTCAACTTTAAGCATCGCTCTCCTCCCCGAGGTACGCC
>JAUVAJ010000167.1 GCA_030591795.1 Desulfuromonadales bacterium
AGTGCTGATCTTCGGCGGCATCGCAATGCTCGCCGGCTCCCTCGGCGAATGGTTGAATCGTTCAACACGAATACAAAAAGGGATGAACTGGCTGACAGGGTTTGTCTTTGTCGGACTGGCGTTGAAACTGGTTACTGCAGAACGCTAACTAGTTTCTGTCTGGAAACCGTCCTTTTCCGCAATCTCGGCGTCAATCTGCACCTTTGATTGTGCGGCGTAAAGTACTACGCCTCCGCTCAAAGACTTGATTTCCTTGACCGTGCGAAAAATTACTGGCTTCCAATGCAGAAACCAAACTACACTCATCCAGTCTTTCCGGATGGAACGCTAACTATTTATTGTCATTTCGAACGAAGAGAGAAATCTCGACCTAACACAAACAAAGGAAACACAACATGACTCAGCAGGAACTGACCGACGCCGTTATGGCACTACCGCTCGAAGAAAAGAAAGCCTTTATCATCAACACCCTCCCCGGCCTGGCCAAAGACGCCATGGAAGACAAATCATTTCTCATGCAAATGTTGCCGGTCTTTCTCGGGATTGTTCAAGAGAGCGGGCTTGATCTGACGCAACTCCTGCCGCTACTTGGTTCTATGCCTGTGAGTGAGAAAGTTTAAAATCTTTTTATAGATGCTATTCGTTGAATCTAACGTCGGCTCAACCAAAATACGTACTCGATTCTTGGCATAGATAGTACGAGTGTAAACTGCATGCTTGCAATTCAAAAACATATTCTGCTATATTGTCAGTATAAAATACAGTGCTAAATACAGTACTAAATATGGACTACGAGGTACCTTTATGAATTCCATTCCTGCACAAGAAATCAAAAGACGTGGTCTGAAGGCGGTCGATGATCTACTGGACAAAGGGGATGTCCATGTGATCCGCAATAATAAACCGGAGTACGTGGTTCTTACCGAAGAAAGATATCAGGATCTGGTCGCTGAAGCACATGAAGCATACTTGGCGCGTGTGCGTTATGCACTGGAAGACGTGAAAGCCGGGCGAGTGGAAAAATTTGCCACGGCTGATGACCTGTTGCACGCTTTGGATGTGGAGGAGTAGGGTGTACACAATTGTGACACCAGATCAATTTCTCCGTCAATCACGCAAGTTTTTTCGCAAACATCCAGATCTCAAGGCACGCTTTGGCAAAACCATCCAGGATCTGCAGGTTGACCCTTTTAACCCGCAGCTCGCTCTTCATCCTCTCTCCGGCAAATTTAAAGGACTCTACGCAATCAGTCTCACCTATAGCTACAGGATCACCCTGACTCTCATGGTCTCTGAAAAGGAGATTGTCTTGCTTGATATCGGAAGCCATGATGAAATTTATCGTTAAACAGAAAACAGCATTGGCGTCAAACCGGCAAAGAGATCTCAACCAGTAAGCCACCTTCAGCCCGATTACTCGCTCTGATGCTCCCACCATGCAGACGCACCGCCTGCTCAGCAATCGCCAAACCTATCCCGGCACCACCGCTCTGCCGATCTCTGGCATCGGCAACCCGGTAGAATGGTTCGAACAGCTTGTTCAATGCCTCATCCGGTACGCCCGGCCCTTGATCGGCAATCAGGATTCGAAATGCATCTGGTGTTTGTTGGAGTGTTACGCTCACCTCAGTGCCATCCTCGGTGTAACGAATACCGTTGCGAATAACATTCTCCAGCGCACGGGATAGTAACTCTGCATAACCATTAATGGGTGCAGCTTCAGGACCAGAAAACGACACTTGGCAGTTACGATTTTTTGCTTCAAAATCTGCATCCTGAACCAGACGATCAAGAAGTTCAGAAAGATCAAATTCGGCTTGCGACAGTTCATTCACGCTGTTTTCCAAGCGAGTCAGGCTAAGCAATTGACCGATCATCTCATTCATTCGTTCGGCTTCCAATTCAATCCTGCCGAGCGCCTTCTGCCGCGACTCGTCATTACTATCCTGCCGCACTAACTCCAGCGCCACACCTAGCCTGGCCAGTGGCGAACGCAGCTCGTGCGAAATATCCCGCAACAGCCGTTTCTGGCCACCGACCAGATCTTCAATTTTACCGGCCATCTCATCAAAATCATCGGCCAGACCGGCGAGTTCGTTCTTGCCTTTAACCTGGCTGCCAACCCTGGTCGACAGGTCACCTGCGGCAAATTGCCGTGTCGCCTGACGCAAGCGGCTGATCGGCGAGGTAAGCGAGCGGGCCAACCAGAAACAGACTCCGGCCGAAACCACGAGCAGAATCAACAACCGCCAACCGAGAAAACCGTGCGTAATCCCTTTAAAGATCTGCGCTGGCGGTGGTTGATCAGGTAATCCGAGGGCAACTGTATAGGTTATTCCTGCCCGGCTCTGAATCGGACTGGCGAGCCAGTTGCGTTGTCCCATCATCGGGAAGACCACCTCGCCACTCCTTAGCGCCCGTTGCGACATGTGCTGCATCCGTCGTGGCACACGATTCCTGGTCAGAGGCTGGCCGGTCGAATCAAACAGGATGATGCTGATCCCGGCATCATCAAGCAACTCTGCGGCAAAGGCATCGACCGCTGCGACACCATTCTCCTCATACGCTTCGATAGCCCGGTGACCATATTCAGCAATGGCGTGCTTGGCAAAACTCTGATGTGCAAGCGGTGGAAACTCCTGATCGCGCAGATAAGTCAATAGAACACCAGCTGAGGTAATCAGGACAATGGTCAGCAAAAAATAGAGAAAGATTTTAACAAACAGACTGCGCATCAATTAGAGCCCTCCGGTAAGGCGTAGAGATAACCGATCCCACGAATAGTCTTGATTCTCTCGCTGTTTGCGTAGTGATGACCGAGCTTTTTCCGCAAGGCGCTGACATGCACATCGATACTGCGATCATAGGCAGACAAACGACGACCGAGGGCTTTTTCAACCAAGTCTTCCCGACTGATTACTTGCCCCGCCTGACGCAACAGTACTTCAAGCAAGGTAAATTCAACCGAAGTCAGCTCGATCTGCTGCCCGTCCTGTTTAACACTACGATTAACCGTGCTGAGTACGACATCACCGACATGCACTTCAGTAGTCTGCTCAGCAGCGTCCTCCAGTACCTCGGTACGCCGCTGAATCGCCCGCACCCGCGCCACCAGTTCGCGCGGATTGAATGGCTTCGGCAAATAATCATCAGCCCCCAATTCAAGCCCGACAATCCGGTCGACATCATCGCCACGAGCGGTCAACATGATCACCGGCAATTTGCTGGTTGCACGGATTTTGCGCAACACATCAAAGCCGTTCATCCCCGGCAACATAACATCGAGGACTACCAAAGCATATTCTTCAGCCAATGCCTGAGCTGCGCCCTGTTCGCCGTGATTGACCGTTTCGACTTCAAACCCCTCACTACCCAGGTAATCAGTCAACAGTTCACACAATTCGATATCGTCATCAATAACCAGAATTCGATTCTTCATATAGCTCCATTCGTTCATCTATCATAACGAAACTAATCTGTTATGGTTGTAAAGAAATGTAAACTCTAAATCGAGAACAACAAAATGATTCAGAGAGCCTTTTGTAACGATATGGCTAAGCCAAAATTTAGTCCAGCAAGGCGGAACAGTTTTTCAGAGACGAAGACATACATCAGTATGTCGAGATTATGAAAATCTGCGACAACGCTGCTGGGCGGAATTTTCGCGACGCCATGACTAAGCCAAAATTTCGACCAGCAAGACGGAACAGTTTTTCAGAGACGAAGACATACATCAGTATGTCGAGATTATGAAAAACCGTGACAACGCTGCTGGGCGGAATTTTCGCGACGCCATGGCTTTACAAAACTTTGCACAACCGCTACACCTCTTAACCCACGCTTTAGATTCTTTTCCATATAGTGGACTCATCAAAACGAAGCAAACCCACTAACGGTAAGAGGAGAATAATCATGAAAAAACGAGTTTTGGTTCCGACCCTGGTTATTGGCACACTATTAATTGGCAGTCTGGTTATGGCCGGTCCCGGTGGCTATGGTAGAGGCAACTGCGATGGTGGTGGCTACGGCAAGGGCAACGGGCAGGGAATGATGAACTACGAGCAGCATGAAGAGCGGATGGGACAGCGCATGGAAATGATGGACACCATCCTCGACCTGACAGAAGAGCAAAAGGGTCAAATTGAGATGCTGCTCAACCAGCAACACCAAGACAAACAGAAATTGCACGAACAGATGCAGGCCAGCCGCGAGGCGATGCGCGAAGCCCGCAATGCTGACACCTTCAACGAAGCCGACTTCCGTGCCAAAGCAGCGGTGCAGGCTGAGCTGAAAACCGAAATGATGGTTGCACACGCCAAACTTAAACAGCAGATTCGTGCGCTATTCACCCCGGAACAGCAGGAAAAAGCCGACACACTCGGTGGGATGATGGGCGGTCAGGGTAAAGGTCGTCATCACGGTGGCATGGGCTTCTAACCCTACAAAGGAAGAACAAATCAATAAGCAAAAGCGGGTTCTCAGTCAGAGAACCCGCTTTTTTGCTATCATAACGATAATTTTGTTTCAGAAAAACCATGCAAAAACTAAAAATTCTCTGCTGTTGCCGCGAAAACGGGTAAGCTATTAATATCAGTGAGGTAAACAAAGGTTAACGCTAAAGATGCGCAAGATTGTAATCATAGATGACGATCAGCACTTCCTTGATTTCCTTACAGAATACGTTTGGGAATATTACCCCCTGCTTGAAATCCTCTCCTTTAACGACCCGATCAAAAGTCTGCCGGCGATCAATGCCGATATCGATCTGCTACTGATCGACCTCGAAATGCCGGGACTCGACGGCACCAAAATTCTCGCCTACGCCCGTGACAAGGGAATCGGAAAAAACAAAATCATCATCCTCTCCGGCCATGAAGCCGAATACTTACACCAACGAATTCCAATGGGGGAATGCCTGGCAGTCCTCAACAAACATGAGGCGAGACAAAAAGAAGTCCTCGACATGGTATTCA
>JAUVAJ010000329.1 GCA_030591795.1 Desulfuromonadales bacterium
ATGGGGATTGAAAAGACTCTGATGCAGAATCTGCCGGAAGTCAAAGAGGTTGTTCAGGTTCAGTAATTGTTCTTGATTACCGATGTAAGCTATCGCCCCGCGTGAGTCTATACTTGCGCGGGGTGAGCTGTTTCAGGCGTTAATAAAGTATGCAGGAGATCTTTTCACAATTAATTTAAGTATCTCTTTGTCGTCCGGGAAAGTCTGTTATACTCCCGCCGGTGTTACCAATTCGTAACGGAGATACTTATGCTTAATCCCATGTCTGAAATTTATTCATCGATTGTCAATCAAATGGCCGAAGGGGTTATTTACCTTGATGCCGATGATAATATTCTGCTCTGCAATCCGGCGGCCGAGGTGATCCGTAAAGTCAAGGCGCAGCGGATTGTCGGCAAGACGGTTTTTGATATTCACCCACAGCCGGCGCATGAGGCGATTCGCGAACTGCTCTCGGCATTGAAAAGTGGTGTAGTCGCCTCACGAAATCGCAAGATCGAGGCTCAGGGGCGCTATTTCGATAACAGTTATTCAGCTATCTGGGGTGAGGACAGTAAATACCAGGGCACCTTGCTGATCAGTCGGGATATTTCTGAAACCAAGCGTCTCAGTGAAGAAAATCTTGAATTGAAAGCGGTGTTTTCTGGTCAGGGTGACGATCCCTTGATTGCTGAAAGTAATGCCATGAAAAAAGTTATCGGGATGGTGCAAACCGTAGCGCCGCTCGATTCAACGGTGCTGGTCACCGGAGAGAGTGGCACAGGCAAGGAAAAGCTGGTCGACCTGCTGCATCGATTAGGCAATCGGCGCAATGGGCCGTTGGTGAAAGTCAATTGTGCAGCCTTGCCGGAAAACCTGCTCGAGTCGGAACTGTTCGGTCACATTCGCGGCGCGTTTACTGGTGCGATTGCCGATCAGCGGGGCAAGTTTGAGTTGGCGCATGGCGGTACCCTGTTTCTGGATGAAATCGGTGAACTGCCGCTTACCTCGCAGGCCAAGCTGCTGCGGGCTATTCAGGAGAAGCGTATCCAGCCGCTCGGGGCGAAAAATGATGTCGAATGCGATGTGCGAATAGTTGCTGCGACTAATCAGAATCTGACCGACAAGGTTGCCGCGGGGCAGTTCCGTGAAGACCTGTTCTATCGGTTCAACGTTATCAGTATCGATGTGCCACCGTTACGACAACGCCCTGAAGACATTATCCCGCTGGCCCGGCTGTTTGTGGAAAAATTCACTACCCTGATGGGTAAAAGGAAAATGAAAATAGCTCCGGCTGTGCGTGATCTGCTACTTTCTCATCCTTTGCCGGGGAACGTCCGACAACTCAAACATGCTTTTGAACGTGCTGTCGCTCTTGGTAAGGGTAGAGAGATTTCTCTTGCCGACCTGCCGCCTGAGATGTTGGAAGAAGGGTGTGCCGATCCGATTGATAATGGCGGATGTAGCTTGCGTGCTGCAGTCGGTAATTTCGAACGGGGCTATATTGTCAAGGTCTTGTCTCGCTATGGTGGCCACCGCAGTCGTACCGCCAAGCATCTTGATATCTCACGCAAATCGTTATGGGAAAAGCTCTCCCGCTACGGTCTTCAGGAATAGGCGTAGCTATTTGGTAACATGTACATCGTCAGATGTTACGCAAAGGTAACGTTTGGCGTTCCGCTCTAATTAAAAAGAAGATATTGAGGATTCTGTTGACGCAGAATCCTCTTTTTTTTCAGCTGGTTAAGTAATAAGTAAATTATCTGGTACGATCTTTGAAGTGTATAAGAAAAATATACATGTGTTCTGTGGACACTAGTATTAAATCACAGGTTTATAACATGACATGATTTTGTATCGACGGAGTTGTTCCACTTAGTTTATTACCCCAAGCCTCATGGAGGAGGAAAAAATGAAGAAGATGAGAACTATTGTCATGGTGGCCTTAGCTGCTCTGCTGTGCTTCAGTAATGCTTATGCTGCCGCTGATATCGACAAAGAAACGCAACAATGTATTACCTGTCATCTCGACAATGGGATGGCGCCCAGAATGATTCAAATGTGGGAAGAGTCAAAACATGCGGAGAATGGTGTCGGCTGTCTCTCTTGTCACCAGGCAGAAAAGGGTGACTTTGATGCATTTGAACATAACGGTTTCACGGTTGGGCTTTATCCGACACCAAAAGATTGCGCAGAGTGTCACGAATAAGAAGTAACCGAACACACCAAGTCGAAGCATGCTTACCAATTCTGGCTCTATGCCCCGGCTGACCGCGCTATTTTTGAGCCGATTGTCGGAACCAAACAAGGCTGTGAAGCTTGTCACAACATTTCCAATCAATGGCCTGACGGTTCGATTGGTGAGTGCGATGCCTGTCATCCTAAGCACAGTTTCTCAATCGAAGTTGCCCGTGAGCCGCAAACCTGTGGTGAATGTCATCTTGGTCCGGATCATCCGCATATCGAAATCTACAATGAATCAAAGCATGGCAACATCTTTGCTGCAGAAGGCGACAAATGGGATCTCTCCTATCGTTCTGATGATTTCAAGAACATTCCGATTGAAGCACCGGTCTGCACCACATGCCTCATGGACGCTGTCTGTGAAATGAAGTCGACCCATAACGTTTCTGAGCGTTTGGGTTGGGAATCTCAGGCGCCATGGTCCTATCGTACCATCTGGTTCGAAGAGGAGTTGGGCAGCTGGCAAGATAAAACCCAACGCATGCAGAATGTCTGTGCTAACTGTCATGCCCCGACTTTCATCAAGGATCACTTCCTCGCTTATGACCTGGTGAACCTGCAGTACAATGAAATTCGCCGTGCATTTCTCTACTGGGTCAAACTCTATGTCAAGGAAGGTTTGATCAAGCCACTTAAAGAAACCTTCAACGACGGCAAGGAAAGACCTCAATCGCAGCTGGTCATCAATGCCG
>JAUVAJ010000074.1 GCA_030591795.1 Desulfuromonadales bacterium
AGAGCGGCATTCCTCAACTACTTTACGTACCGATTCTACACCCTTTTGATGCCCGACCATTCTCGGCAAATGCCGTTCCTGGGCCCAGCGGCCATTGCCGTCCATGATAATAGCAAGATGTTTTGGAAGATGCTGCACGAATAAACCTCTTGAACTGTTTAGTGATGCGAAAATTTAACATGAAAAACCCGGACGGGCAAGGCAGGAAAAAAGCAAAAAAAAGACGCCCGAGTCGGGCGCCTGGAATCACTCAATAATCGCGTTGACCGGGCAGGTATCAACGCAGGCCTGACAATCAGTACAGTCTTCAATGATTTTATAAATATCACCGGCCTCAACGATTGCATTTACCGGACAACTGTCTACACAGCTACCACAGGCAATACATTCTTCTGTGATGGTCATCATCTAAACACTCCCTATAGTTTACGGAAACCAGCAGGTTGCTATATTTCCATAACCTCTTGCTCTTTTGCCGCAACGATATCATCAATTTGTTTAACGAATTCATCCGTCAGCGACTGAATCTCTTTTTCTCCACGCTTGAGATCGTCCTCGGTTAGTTCTTTATCTTTCTCCAACTGCTTAATTGTCTCATTGGCATCGCGACGGGAATTGCGAACCACAACTTTACTGTCCTCGCCGAATCGCTTGGCCAACTTGGCCATCTCTTTGCGACGTTCTTCAGTCAAAGCCGGAATCGGCAGACGAATCAAAGTGCCATCGGATGATGGATTCAAACCGAGATCAGCCTTCAAGATCGCCTTTTCTATCTCCGGGATCAGGTTCTTCTCCCAGGGTTGAACAGTGATGAGTCTCGGTTCAGGTGCGGCTAGAGTCCCGACCTGATTCAGCGGAGTCGGCGTGCCATAATAATCAACAAATACATCATCCAGTAACGAAATAGATGCCCGACCGGTGCGGACCTTGGTCAATTCACGCTTAAGACTATCTATTGCTTTGGACATCCCACCTTTTGCCTGTTTTATAACATCATCGTACATGAGCATTAGCCTCCTGATACGGTGGTGCCGATCGTTTCGCCGAGGACAACTTTCTTAATATTCCCCGAACGAGTCAGATCAAACACTATAATGGGTAGATTATTATCCATACAAAGTGATGTAGCTGTAGCATCCATAACCTGCAACTTTTTCTGCAACACATCAAGGTAGGTCAAAGATTCATACTTGACGGCATTTTTATCCTTGGCCGGGTCTGCGGTATAAACACCATCAACTTTGGTCGCTTTGAGAATAACCTCTGCATGAATCTCCATAGCTCTGAGGCTAGCCGCGGTGTCCGTAGTGAAATACGGATTGCCAGTACCGGCACCAAAAATTACAACACGACCCTTCTCCAGATGACGGACGGCTTTGCGGCGAATGTATGGTTCAGCTACTGCCTGCATTTCAATCGCCGATTGAACCCGGGTTTTCACATCAATCGTCTCCAGGGCGTCCTGCATGGCAACGCTGTTCATGACTGTCGCCAGCATCCCCATGTAGTCTGCACTGGCACGATCCATACCGGAAGCCGCAGCCGACAGACCACGGAAAATATTGCCACCACCAATCACAAGCGCCACTTCGATCCCGAGTTCAACAACCTCCTTGATCTCGTCTGCGATGCCGGCAATAACCTTCGGATCGATACCATAACCTTGATCCCCGGCCAGAGCTTCTCCGCTCAACTTCAAAAGTATGCGTTTGTATCTTGGTGTCGGCGACATAAATTTCCCCTTTAGCCTTTGGACAGTGACGCGACTTCAGCTGCAAAATCGTCTTCGCGCTTTTCAATCCCCTCGCCGAGCTGAAACCTGGTATAACCGACCAGAGCAACCTCACCACCAATCTCCTTGGCAAGATTTTCGACAACTTTACCAACCTTGAGATCGGTATCGATGACATAAACCTGCTCGAGGAGACAGATCTCACCAAAATACTTATTGATCTGACCTTCGATAATCTTGTCAACGATCTTTTCCGGCTTGCCGCTTTCAATCGCCTTGACCCGCATGATCTCTTTTTCTTTAGCCACAACCTCGGCCGGAACCTCTTCACGTGTCAAGTACTGCGGTCCGGCAGCAGCAACATGCATGGCAATCTGACGGGCGACAGTAGCAATCTGCTCATCATCCTTCGATGCATCGAGTTGTACCATGCTGCCGATCTTGCCACCGGCATGAACGTAAGATGCTACAGCACCCGTAGAAGTTTCCATCCGGGCAACACGGCGAATATTCATATTCTCACCAATAGTTGAAATCTGGTGGGACAATTCTTCACTGACAGTCCGCTCACTATTCGGGAACGCACAAGCTGCCAACGCCTCAACATCAACCTGGTTCTCATTCATCACAACTTCAGCAACACCTTTGGCAAAAGCCTGGAATGCCTCATTTTTAGCGACAAAATCGGTTTCGGAATTAACTTCGGCCAATGCGCCGACTTTACTGCTACCGGCTGCTGAGACCATTCCTTCAGCAGCAACACGGTCTGATTTTTTAGCGGCCGCCGACAGACCTTTCTTGCGCAGGAAGTCAATTGCCTCTTCCAGGTTGCCATCAGTCTGATTCAATGCTTTTTTACAATCCATCATGCCAGCGCCGGTTTTAGCTCGCAGTTCCGCAACCATAGATGCAGTGATTTTTGCCACGGGTTCCTCCTGATTATCTCTGTTACAGGCTCTTGGCCTGATTATAGTTTGGACAAAAGAATGGCGGCCGCAAGATTGTCGCGGACCGCCATTAATCTGAGCTTATAATTATTCGGCTGGAGTATCGGTTTTTTCTTCAGCCGGAGTTTCTGTCTTCTCTTCAGCGGTGGCTTCGGTTTTGGCTTCCACCGGAGCATCAGCTTTTTCTTTAGCCGGGGCTTCGGTCTTGGCTTCCACTGGAGCATCGGCTTTTTCTTTAGCCGGGGCTTCTGTTTTGGCTTCCACTGGAGCATCGGCTTTTTCTTTAGCCGGGGCTTCGGTCTTGGTTTCAGCTGTCTGGTCAGCACCTTCAGCATCTGTACGCAAAGAAGCCTGACGCGCCTCAGCACCTTCGATACAAGCTTCAGCCATCTTGGAAGCAAACAAACGTAGTGCGCGAATCGCATCATCATTACCCGGGATGATATAATCGATATCATCCGGATCACAGTTGGTGTCAACTACGGCAACAACCGGAACCCCGAGTTTACGCGCTTCATTAACTGCAATAGCTTCTTTTTTCGGGTCAATAATAAAAATAGCCCCAGGCAGTTTGGTCATCATTTTGATGCCACCCAGGTTCTTTTCGAGTTTGATCCGCTCACGCTCAAGCTGCAGACCTTCTTTCTTGGTGATCAGGTCAAAGGTGCCATCAGCAGCCATCACCTCAATTTTCTTCAGACGATCAATACTCTTCTTGATAGTCGCGAAGTTTGTCAGCATACCGCCGAGCCAGCGGTTATTAACAAAGTACTGACCTGCTCGTATAGCTTCTTCGCTGATCGAATCCTGCGCCTGCTTTTTGGTACCGACAAAAAGAACTTTGTCGCCATTCTCTACAACCTGCTTGATGAAATCGTAAGCAGTACGGAAATAACGTACTGTCTTCTGCAGGTCGATAATGTAGATACCGTTTCGTGCACCGAAGATATACGGCTTCATCTTCGGGTTCCAGCGTTTGGTCTGATGTCCAAAATGGACACCGGCTTCCAGCAATTGCTTCATCGTAATCTGTGCCATGTTTCCTGCTCCTGTTTTGTTTTTCCTCCGCTCTCATCAGCCCCGGAGATGACCACAACACCGACGTTGCGGCACCCATCTCTGAGTCAGAGAACGTGTGATTTGAGTAACGCGCCTATATACCATTCTTACCGTCGACTGGCAAGTACAAAATGACTTTAAATCCGGTTTACAGTCGTGAATTCTTATACTAAGATGCACAGCGTCATGTCACGTCAAAAAATAAATTTCTATATAATACGCGAAGTCCTTACACCGACCATTATGGGTGTCTTTCTGTTTACGATTGTCATCCTCATTGGCCGGATACTGCGTCTGGCTGAGATGGTATTGAGCAAAGGAGTGCCGGTCGCTGACATTGCCCTGCTGTTCCTCTACACCATGGCATCGTTTTTGATGTTGACGCTCCCCTTTTCATTTTTAATGGGCATCCTGATTGCTTTCGGTCGGATGTCGGCTGACTCAGAGATTGTCGCCTTAAAAGCATCCGGCGTGCGTCTGGGACAGATGTTACAGCCGACCCTGGTCGTTGCCATCGGTGTCGCTATTATCACCGCCTTGCTCAGCCTCTGGTTGGCGCCGGCCAGCAACAACGCCTTTCGCAAAAAGCTGTTTAATATTGCAGCGAACCGTGCGAGTACAGGCATTCAAGCCCAGGTCTTTAATTCCGAATTTGACAATATCGTTCTCTATACATCAGCTATCGCCGATAAGACCGGTGAAATGTCAGGGGTGTTTATCTCTGATGAGCGTCTTGACTCGGAACCATCTATTATCGCTGCGGCCAAAGGACGGATCGTCAGTGATGCCGAAGCCCAGATTTTGACGCTGCATCTTGAACAAGGGAGTGTTCACCGCGAAACGACCGCCGACGGTGAACCCGCGTATCAGGTCATCGCCTTCAACACCTACGATATCAACCTCGATATCGGCGGTGGTCTGCTGCAGCACGACCCCCGCAAGAAAAAGCTTAACCAACTCACCGGCAGTGACCTTATTGCTGCCCGCGATACGGCAGAGAATCACGAGAAATGGATGCTCTACGCCGTCGAATTCCTTGACCGATTGCTTTTACCGGTTGTGCCAATCCTGTTTGCCTTACTCGGAGTGCCGCTTGGCATCCAATCATCCCGCTCCGGGCGCGGCGGCGGGTTTGCCATCGGGCTGGTCATATTCATGGCCTATTTTATGGTTTACTCCCTGAACAAGACATTAACTCTCGATCTCGGAATAACCCCCTACACCATGCTGCTCCCGCCCTTGTTGTTTTTGTTTGGTGGCGGCTATATCTACAGCATGGCCGCTCAGGAAAAACAATTTGACCTGCTCAATCGAATCACCGGCCTGTTCAGGAAAAAGGATTAGGCGATGGGCTTACTTGCACAATACATAACCAAAATCTACCTGCGCTATTTCCTGCTAGCGGTGACGGCCTTCATTGGCACCTACCTGTTGATCGATTTTCTCGACAAGATTGATGATTTTGTCGGCAAATCAGCACCGCTGGCGACCGTTGTCCTTTACTTTATCAGTTCTCTCCCGCTCTTCTTTGTCCGGGTCGCGCCAATCGCTATCCTGATGGCGGCGTTCATGACCATCGGTAGCCTGTCACGCACCGGCGAGATCACCGCCATGCGCGCCGGCGGACTCAGCCTGATTAAGATTGCAAAACCATTACTTGTGGTCACCCTGATCATTGCGGTCGGAATTGTCCTGATACAGGAGATGGTATTACCGTCCAGTGCCCGGACTATGAAAGATATCTGGAATATTCAGATCAAAGGGGAAAAAGGGCCACAGAGCGTTCGCGACAATGTCTGGTACCGCTCCGGCGACCGGATGATCTTTATCAAACAGGCCTTACCGCAAGAAGGTAAACTGCACGATATCACCATTTTCAACCTGAACGAACAGTTCAATATCATCAAAAGGTCTGACGCAGATCATGCTGAGTATCTCGATGGCAGCTGGCAGTTCAACAATGCTGCTGTGAGAGAATTCAACCCGGCCACCGGTGAAGTCACCGCCCGAAGGATAAGTAAAAAAGCATCACTGCCATTCAAGAAAACCCCTGATGACTTCAAACACGTTGAAGCGACTCTGGGCGAGCTGACCTTTTTCGACCTTTACCGGAAGATCGATCGACTTCATTCTGAAGGCTATAACGCAGTCCGACAGCAGGTTGACATGCATAACCATATTGCCGCACCATTTGCCTGTCTCGTCATGGTTCTGCTCGGCATCCCCTTTGCCTTGCATCGCGGCCGGTCGGCCAGCCTGGCATCAGGTATTGTTGTCAGCGTCCTGATCGGAGTCACCTACTTCATCCTGAATTCCGTTTTTACAGTGTTCGGTTATTCAGGAATTCTCTCGCCTTTGGTAGCTACCTGGGCCGGCAACATAATCTTTACCCTGATCGGCATCTGGTTTATTCTTTTTCGGACAGAATAGATTCTGGCTGACAATCTCGCTTAGAAAAAAGGTCAACAAGCATATTTCTCATACCTCAGGCATGGTTGACACCTGTCACTTATCGGGTTACACTTACTCATGATTCAGGATTTTCGCCATAAAGGTCTGCGTCAATTTTTTCTGACCGGCAGCAAGGCAGGTATTCAGGCACAGCACGAAAAACGTTTGCGACTTATATTGGCTCGCCTGGATGCCGCCAGAGAACCAGGCGATATGAGTCTGCCAGGGTTGTGTCTGCACCAGATGACGGGCAACCTTGAAGGGTTCTGGGCGGTAGATATAAGTGGCAACTGGCGAATTGTGTTTCGATTCGCCGGCTATGATGTTTACGATGTTGACTACCTGGATTATCACTAAGGGAGAATACTTATGATGCATAACCCGCCACATCCTGGTGAAGTGTTACGCGAACTCTGTTTAGAGCCTCTAGGGGTGACCGTTACCGCAGCAGCACAATCTCTTGGGGTTTCTCGCAAAGCTCTTTCTGCACTGCTTAACGGCAAGGCAGGTATCAGTCCGGAGATGTCCGTTCGGCTTTCTATCGCTTTTGACACGACACCGGAGAGTTGGTTGATTCAACAGATGCATTACGATTTATGGTGTGCTGAACAAAAACGTCAATCGCTACATGTTGAACGCATAGAGGTAGCGTGATTGCTTACACCTTTAAATCGGCCTCTTTTTAATCTGGATTTCAACATGAGCCAAATGGAGACCTGACCCCTTTTTATATTTAAACGCACAAATCAACTTTCAAACTATTTATTACGGGCTTAACTGCTTTTGCTACTTCATTAAACGTACAATTAGACACTTCACTACTGTCTAACTGCAAAGAACTAACTATTTTTTTAAATGGCGCCTCTGTTTTCAAGTATGCGGCATAATTATCAAAAGGAACCTTAGTTAATTCAAGTTGTTCTATTTCCTTGCCAATGAAGTACCCAACGATAGATTTCCAAATAAATTCCAATATAAGTTCGTCCTCAGCGTATCCCGTAGTTAACATATAGAAATAATTCACTGGAACATCACTTCTGAAAAATGGATATACTCCTAAAGCAAGACAGTTCAATATAGTGTCAACAGCTTGAGAATACATACAAAATACGGCAAATGAAAATTTTCCATATGCATTTTTTGGTAGGTGTCTACTTGAGACTTGTTTTTGATGTTCAAGAAATTTTTCAACTCTGTCTCCAAGGCAGAGATCTGTACGTCGTCAAACCCTTTGGCACTCTTTAGCCTGAAAGCTAAGAGACACTTTCCCGAAGTATCTGTGGTCTGATCAGTTCCTTTTTCAGGGGCGGTAGCCCCAAGTTCTCTCTTCTTCTGCGAC
>JAUVAJ010000096.1 GCA_030591795.1 Desulfuromonadales bacterium
CGTTGCAGGTTAGGCAGTGAGAGGCCGCCGGTCTGCTCGGCCACATGCAACAAGGTGTGCGCGCCCTGATCCTGAAAAAGTTCTGCGTCCGGCAATTCGCCGACACCAACACCGTCGAGTACAATCAGAATCACCCGGCGGAAATTCATCGGCCGCCCGCCTGCCATTGCCGGACAATTGTCACACCGGAACTGGTACCGATCCGGGTTGCCCCGGCCGCAAGCATGGCCCGGCAACCTGACCAATCACGTATGCCCCCGGCAGCCTTGACGCCGATGCGGCCGTTTGCGATCTGAGACAGAAGCTGGACATCTTCGACCGTTGCGCCCGACACGGCAAAGCCGGTTGAGGTTTTCACGTACGCGGCACCGGCAGTCACAACCGTCTCGGTCAACTGTCTCTTGATCTCAAGGTCAAAATTACAACATTCGATAATGACCTTAACCGTTGCACCTTCGGCCGCATTAACGACCGTGCGAATATCCGCTTCGACCGCAGAGAATTCACCGGCAGCAGCGGCGCCCAACTGAATCACCATATCGATCTCGGTAGCGCCGTTCGCAATCGCCTGTTGGGTCTGGAAGCGTTTTACAGTAGTCGGCTCGTAGCCGAGGGGGAAGCCGACAACCGTCGCCACCTGCACGTCGGAACCGTAAAGCAGGCAGCTCGCCTGAGCAACAAATAGCGGTGGGATGCAGACAGCGGCAAAGCCATACTCAACCGCCTCTTCACACAAAACCCCGATCTCGGCCAATGTAGCTGTCGCCTTGAGCAAGGTGTGATCGATAGCAGCCATCGGCCCGGTCTGCAGCCAGTCGACCTGGCCCATCAAGGCCGGGTCAGCTCCGGTAGTCAGCGTTGATTTTGATATAGTCATAGGTCAGATCTGACGTGTAGTAATCGTATTCAGCGTCGCCGAGATGCAAATCGATGGTTATGGTAAACTCCGGTTGCCGCATGATCGCGGTCGCTGCAGCCTCCAACTCACCGCCGGTACCGAGACCATTTTTCACCAGCGCCACATCACCGACCAGAATATCGACCCGGTCCGGATCTACGTCAGCCTCAGAATAACCAACCGCCGCAATGATTCGCCCCCAGTTAGCATCTTCACCAAACAGCGCGGTCTTGACCAAACTCGAAGTCGCTACACTGCAGGCAGCACTTTTGGCATCTGCTTCAGTTACCGCGCCACGCACTACAATCCTGACCAGTTTGGTTGCGCCTTCACCATCACTGACGATCATCTTGGCCAAATCAAGCAGCACTTCATCGAGCAGCCGACAGAACTCCTCCGCTTCGGGGCTGTCGGAGTCAAGTTCAATCACCCCGGACGCACCGTTAGCCAGCAGCAACACCATATCATTGGTCGAAGTGTCGCGATCTACAGTGATCCGATTGAACGATTTATCAACCGACCGCCGCACCGCCGCATCTGCAAACGCCGGAGAGAGCGCAGCATCAGTCATGACAAATGCCAGCATGGTCGCCATATTCGGATGAATCATGCCGGCCCCTTTGGCCAGAGCAAGCACCGTGTACTCCTTGTCATCGACCGAACCGTAGGCCGCGCTGATCTTGGCGAATGAATCGGTGGTCATAATCGCTTCGGCGACCATACCGGCGTTAGCGGGCGCAAGTGCGGCAACCAAAGCCGGCATGGCAGCTACAATTTTCCCGGTCTCCAGCTTAAGGCCGATCACTCCGGTTGAAGCGACCACCACCTGCTCCGGATCCAGCTCAAGTGCTCCAGCAACCAGATCGCCGCAGACTCTGGCGTCATCCAGGCCGGTCTGTCCGGTACAGGCATTGGCGTTGCCGCTGTTGACCAGTACCGCCTGACAAGCTCCGGCACGAACCCGGGGCGCCGACAATATGACCGGTGCAGCCAGAACCTTATTGGTGGTAAAGACACCAGCACTGACCGACGGTCTGTCGGAGACAATCATACCTAAATCCGGAGTTCCAGATATTTTAAGGCCTGCGGCCACAGCCGCAAACCGAAAACCTTTGACTGATAATTTAGCTGTCATTATTCTGCACTTTCCTGCAGGTGTTTACATTGCACCGGCAACACGATAGAGAAAACCGTCCCCTCGTCGCCACTATTATCCAGAAGAATATCGCCGCCCATTGTTTCAACAACTGTCTTGCAGAGGGTCAGGCCGATACCGACACCGGTCGGTTTATCGGTATTCAGATCGCCCAATTGATTATACGGCACAAAAATCGTGTCAACCGCCTCATCCGGGATCCTGGTTCCGTCATTATAAATCCGGATACACACCTTTTCCGGAGCATCCGGCAACAAATCAGCCGAGATCGAGATCAGGCCATCCGGCCGGTTGAACTTGATCGCATTATCAATCAGCGCTTCCAGCACGCCGCGCAACTTTTCAGCATCATTCAACAACTCAGGGAAGTCTTGCGCTACCCAGAGGTTGCAGCTGAGTTGGTTTTTTTCAATCTGATCGACAAAACCGTGCAACGCTTCGCTGCACAGTGCATTAAAATCAAACGGTGTCAAACGCCAGGTTGTCGTACCGGAATCGAGAGAAAACAGCAACATCATCTCGCTGATCAACCGCTCCATTTTGAGACTGCCATCCTGCACTTTTCCCATGTAATCTAGCAGGTCGCTTTCGCTGATCATTTCTCGATGGTTCAGGATCAGATCCGAAAAACCAATAACGGTAGTCAACGGTGTGCGCAACTCATGTGACAGGTTGCAGACCAGCCGCGTCCGGACCCGATTCAGCGTATCGAGGCGGTTAGCTTCGTACTTCAACCGGTTGACCAGATCGAGGTTTTCGATCGCCAGGGCCGCCTGATGCACCACCGAAGCCAGAAAATATTGATCGGTAGCCGAAAATGTTGCGCCGTCGCTTTTGTTGTTGACGTTGAGGACGCCGATCACCTTGTCGTGGGATTTAAGCGGCAGAGAGAGGGCTGAGCCGGTTGAATACTGCCCCTTATCACCGACCGGAGCGAAGCGCCCGTCATCCTGCATGTCGCCCAGCAGCAACGGTTCTCCGGTTTTAAACACATGCCCGGCGACACTGCCGCCAACTACGACCTTGGTCCCGGAAACCACCTTCTCCGGCAGGCCCCGTGACGCCCTGATGGTTAAGAAACCTTCTTCTTCAGCCAACATCAATGACGCCGTCTCAACGTTAACCGCTTCGACGACATAATCGAGAATCCGCTCCAGCAACGATTCGATATCAGCCTCGCCGCTCGCAGTTTCACCAACCTCACGCAACAGGACCAGGTCGGCAAACTGACGCTCGGACTCCTCGCGCTGCCGCCTTGCCTTAATACTCTGCTCGAAAACAGCTATAGCTCGCTTAACGGCTTGGCATAGTTCTGTATCAGAGAACGGCTTGACCAGATAATCTAGTGCTCCATCACGGAAAAATTGCCGGGCCGCGTCAAAATCATGATGGGAGGAGACAATCATTACCGGCAGATCAGGCTGCAGATGCTTGATCAACTTCAACACAGCTTGGCCGGACATATCGGGCATTTCAATGTCGGTCAAGACAGCAGAAAACGGATATCGGTTGATCAGTGCCTCAACCTCTTTACCTGAGGACGCCTCAACGACAGTGCACGACTCTTTCTCCAGAACATCCCTGATGACCTGTCTGAAAAACGGTTCATCATCGACTACCAGTATGACCGGTCTGCTATTATCGTCGGCTTTATTCATCACCAGTGGCTGTTTCCTCAGTTATTTTTGCCACAACATTTTTTATATTTCTTCCCACTGCCGCACGGGCACGGGTCGTTACGCCCAACCCGCTCTTCGCGCACCACGGTCTTCCCCTTCTGCGGACCGGCGCTGTGCCGTTCGAGAAAATCCTTTTTGCGCCGCTGTTCCTCTTCCATCCTGGCAACATCTTCATCACGGGCGAGCTGGATACGGAACAATTTCTGGATAATTTCCTGGCGCACCCGATCCATCATTTCCATAAATAGGTTGTACGCCTCACGCTTGTACTCTTCTTTCGGATTTTTCTGCCCGTAACTGCGCAGGCCGATCCCCTCCTTGAGGTGATCGATACCGAGTAGATGACCCTTCCACTGCGCGTCGATCGTCTGCAGCAACAGGACCTTGAGCAGGCTCTCCATGACCGGAGTCGAGAATTCCTCCTCCTTGGCCAGCAGTCGCGACTGCGCCTGTTCCTTGAGCGAAGCTTCCAGCTCTTCAGCCTTCAGATTCGGGGTTGTAGCATCAGGCAATTCAGGCTCGATGTTGAACTGAGCGAGAAAATCATCGTAGAGACTGCTCCAGTTCCACTGCTGCGACGGCGTCTTGTCCGGGCAGAAAGTAGCGACCATATCTTCAACCATTTCGTCGTTGATATTAACCACCATCTGCTTGAGATTTTCACCGCCCAGAACCTCACGTCGCTGGGTATAAATAACCTCGCGCTGTCGGTTCATAACATCGTCATATTCGATCAGATGCTTACGGATATCGAAGTTGTGCCCCTCGACCTTGCGCTGGGCACCCTCGATCGCCCGGCTGATCATGCCGTGCTCGATCGGCTCCCCTTCCGGTAATTTAAGCTTATCCATCACATATGCGACCTTGTGCGAACCGAAAATCCGCAGCAGATCATCGTCGAGCGACATAAAGAACCGACTCTCACCGGCATCACCCTGCCGACCGGAACGACCGCGCAGCTGATTATCGATCCGCCGCGATTCGTGGCGCTCTGTACCGAGGATATAGAGACCGCCAACCGCCAGCACCTCCTCACGCTCCGCTGAACATTCGGCTTTAAACTTTTGCAGCGCTTCGGTGTAAGCCGCTTCCGGATCAGCCGCTGCTTCAGCGACTTTCTTCGCCAGCATTTCAGCATTGCCGCCGAGCACGATATCGGTGCCGCGACCGGCCATGTTGGTGGCGATGGTCACGACCCCTTTACGACCGGCCTGGGCAACAATCTCAGCTTCCCGGTCATGTTGTTTGGCATTAAGCACGCTATGTTTAACACCGCGTTTTTTCAACATCTCGGAAAATATTTCCGAGTTTTCGATCGAAATAGTACCGACCAGAATCGGTTGCCCGGTGGCGTGATGCTCAACAATATCGTCTATAACAGCATTGAACTTCTCTTTTGCCGTCTTGTAAATCACATCGGCCCGGTCAACCCGCACCATCGGCTGATTGGTCGGAATAACATTGACGCCAAGTTTGTAAATCTCCTGGAATTCCTCAGCCTCGGTATCGGCAGTACCGGTCATCCCGGCTAGTTTCTCGTACATCCGGAAATAATTCTGGAAGGTAATGGTCGCCAGGGTCTGATTTTCGTTTTCGACCTTGACCCCTTCCTTCGCCTCGACCGCCTGGTGCAGACCGTCACTCCAACGCCGACCCGGCATCAGGCGACCGGTAAACTCGTCAACAATCTGGACTTCGCCATCATTGACCACATAATCGACATCGCGCTTAAACAGGGTGTGTGCCTTCAACGATTGATTCACATGGTGCAGAACCTCAATATTGAGCGGATCATACAAATTCTCAACCCCGAGCAGCTTCTCGACCTTGGCCACCCCGTCTTCGGTCAGAGCCGCACTCTTGGCCTTTTCGTCGACCGTATAGTCGCCGGTATACTCCTTCAGGGATTTAGACATCGGCCCGCTATCTTTATGTTCAATCACTTCACCCTGTTTGAGTCGCGGAATCAGCCGGTTAACTGCGGCATATAGATCGGTACGTGTCTCACTCGGTCCAGAGATAATCAGCGGGGTCCGCGCCTCATCGATCAGGATCGAATCGACCTCATCGACAATGGCGTAAAACGGGTCGCGCTGGACATACTCGTCCAGATCAAACTTCATATTGTCGCGCAGGTAATCAAAACCGAACTCATTGTTGGTACCGTAGGTTATGTCACTGCCGTACACCGTCTTACGCTCAACATCGTTCAGACCATGAATGATGCAACCGACAGTCAAGCCGAGGAAGGTGTAGAGCTTGCCCATCCATTCGGCGTCACGACTGGCCAGATAATCATTGACCGTGACCACATGCACCCCTTTACCAGCCAAAGCATTTAGATAGACCGGCAAGGTCGCCATCAGCGTTTTACCTTCACCGGTTTTCATCTCGGCGATCTTGCCGCGATGCAGGATGATGCCGCCGATCAGCTGAACATCGAAATGCCGCATACCGAGCACCCGCATCGAGGCTTCACGCACCACCGAAAACGCTTCCGGCAGCAGATCATTAAGGCTTTCGCCATCGGCAAAGCGTTGCTTGAATTCTGCAGTTTTGGCTTGCAGTTCGCTATCCGAGAGCGATGTAAACTGACTTTCGAGGCCATTGATCTGCGCGACGAGCGGCTGCATTTGCTTCAGTTCACGTTCGTTTTTGCTACCGACAATTTTCTTAAACACTGATCCAATCATGCTTGTAAACTCCAATATTTATTAACCGGACAGCTGTCCGAACAGAGATAGTTGCTAATCCATAATTTTAGCATAGTGGGAATAGTGGCCACAAGGAAAGAAATGGGTGGAATCAAAGGAAAAACTTGAAAATCTTCGGAATAAGATTTTCTGCGTTAATAATTGAGAATCTATAAATAAAACCGATTTTTCATGTCGGGTCTCGTCCCGACAGCCGTGTTCATTTTCTTTGGTGAGCCGCAAAGAAAACGAACCAAAAGAAACGGCTCACTTGGCCCTCCGTCGCTCTACGAGCTATCAGTCTACGCTAAAGCTACGACGGACATGTGGCGGACAAGCAGTGGGCACTTCTCTTACTTTACCGATCTGCTTCTTGTGATCCGCTATGTAACTAAATAGAGACGTTGCTTCGTAGATTGTAAGGCGGGGGCCTATGTATTCGGCCCCCATCCATATTACATGGTCTGTCATCTCGACCAAAGGGAGAGATCTTGTTGTTTGCTTTCGTTTAAACCACCAAACCCAAGATTTCTCTCTGGCGTTCGAAATGACAA
>JAUVAJ010000216.1 GCA_030591795.1 Desulfuromonadales bacterium
TGACCATTCAATATAGATGGGGGCCGAATACATAGGCCCCCGCCTTACAATCTACGAAGCATCGTCTCTATTTAGTTACATAGCGGATCACAAGAAGCAGTTCTCTCAAGTAATAGAAATGCCCACTGCTTGTCCGCCACATGTCCGTCGTAGCTCTAGCGTAGACTGATAGCGCGTAGAGCGACGGAGGGCCAAGTGAACCGTTTCTTTTGGTTCGTTTTCTTTGCGGCTCACCAAAGAAAATGAACACGGCTGTCGGGCCGGGCTTGTCCGCCGTAGCCTTGGCGAAGGTGGAACCCGACGGTTTAAAGGAACTTGATTTGAAAAAAACAACTAAAATTATTGGTTGTTTTCAATAGCCTGATTCCTCTGTGGCACCAGCACAATCTGAATCCGTCGATTCTGGGATCGTCCTTCTTCGGTGTCGTTGTCGGCAACTGGTCGGAACGGCCCGTAGCCGACAGCGGACAAACGCTCTCCGGGGATATCGGCGTCACGCAAGGCACGGACCACGGTTGCAGCGCGGGCGGCTGAAAGTTCCCAGTTGCTGGCGAACTTGCCCTTCAGCCTGGAGCTGATGGCAACGTTGTCGGTGTGCCCCTCAACCCGGATATCTTTATCTGCAATATCCTTGACGACATCGGCTACCCGTTGCAACACGGCTAACCCTTCTTCTTTGATCTCGGCGCTGCCCGAGGAGAACAGAATCCGGTTAACCATGTTGACCGTAAGGCGCCCTTTGAGCTCCGAAATCGTAATTTCACCCCGTTTGATCTCGGTTTCCATTTTATCAACGAGCTCATTATAGGTGCTTTGCATCTGGGCAATTCTGGCCAGTCGGGCGATCCGCTCTTTGTCAATAGCGAGTTCAAGTTCGCGGTTGGCCGTCATCAAACGGTCAATTTCTTCACGCATCTCAGCCATCGCATTGCCGGTCTCTGTGTCCCGGTCAGAAATAACGGCTTCGAGTCGATCTATATCGACTCCAGCCCGCTCAATATCTTCGTTCAATGCATTATTACTATTCTGGAGGTTAGCCTTTTCTGCCTGAAGATTGGCATACTCAGCACTTAATTCATCATGTTGAGATTTGATTTCTGCAAGGTCAGTTGACAACTGGTCAGCTTCGACGGTCTTCTCTACCAGGGCAGATTTAGCGACACAGCCGCCGAGGGTTATTGCCAGTACAAGAATTGTCAGGGTGATAAATCTTTGCATTTTTTATTGTCTCCTTTAGCTGGACATCGACTGTAGCTACTGATTCGTTCAGAAAAGACTAACGATTGCTCCGGCATAAGTAAAGGTTAAATCCTGTTCTGCAGAGGGGAAAATATTATGGGTTTTGTCACTTTTGTGCTATAAATTCGGGCTACAATACTGTTCTATTTTGCTGGAGACTTCTATGAATTTTGATCTGCGTCGTATCGTTGAAACAGCCCTGCGTGAAGATATCGGTTCGGGTGATATAACCACCCAGGCGACGGTTGACCCTGAACTCATCAGTCAGGCAGAGCTGGTGGCCAAGGAAGACTTTATTCTGGCCGGCATTGATGTCGCGGCTGAGGTGTTCCGGTTTCTTGATCCGGCAGTGGCGTTTGAACGTCTGATTGAAGACGGTGAAAAGGTTAAGAAAGGTGACGTCCTCGCCTGGTTGAAAGGTCCGGCGGCGTCGCTCCTGCAAGGTGAGCGGGTAGCGCTGAATCTATTGCAACGTATGAGTGGTGTTGCAACCCTGACCGCTAAATTTGTAGCAGAGGTTGTCGGAACCGAAGCGGTGGTAGTCGACACCCGCAAAACCATGCCCGGATTGCGGTCGCTTGATAAATACTCGGTTCGGGCCGGTGGCGGCACAAACCACCGGACATCTCTTTACGACGGTGTCTTAATCAAGGAAAATCATATTGCAGCGGCTGGCGGTATCACAACGGCCATCGAACGTGCCTGTTTCCGTGCCCCACACACCATGAAAATAGAAGTCGAAACAACGACGATTGCTGAGGTCAATGAAGCGTTGCAAGCTGGTGCCGATATCATCTTGCTCGATAATATGACTCCTGCTCTGTTGCAAGAGGCTGTGCAGTTGATTGGCGGTCGAGCCAAGGCTGAGGCTTCCGGTGGTGTTAATCTTGAAACTGTCAGAGAGATTGCCGAAACCGGCGTAGATCTGATTTCTGTCGGCGCCCTGACGCATTCCGCCCGGGCGGTTGATGTCTCGATGTTGTTTACATCATGAGTTGCTGATGCCGAGTACCCGCGACAAAATTCTGGAGCTGTTCCGCGTTCACCCGGATCATTTTGTGTCTGGCGCCGATGTCTGTCGCGAGCTCGGAATCTCCCGGACGGCGGTATGGAAGCATATCCGCCATCTACGCGACAACGGCTACGATATTGAGGCGATTCCCTCGCGTGGCTACCGACTGGTCGCCCTGCCTGATCGCTTGCTCCCGGCTGAAGTCAAGGCCGGTTTGCAGACGCGTTGTGTCGGTAATGAAGTTGTCTATTTTGAGCAGATCGACTCGACCAACGAGCAGGCACGTAAACTTGCTGATAACGGCGCGGCTGAAGGGACGGTGGTGATCGCCGACAGCCAGAGCGGCGGCAAAGGCCGCCTGGGTCGTGACTGGTCGTCTCCGGCCGGGGTCAATCTTTATATGTCGGTGATCCTGCGCCCGAGTATCTCGCCGCGCTTTGCCACCCAGATGACATTTTTATCAGCTATTGCTGTCGCGCAGGCGATCGAGGCGACCGGTAACTTCGAACCACAGCTGAAATGGCCGAATGATGTCATGCTCGGCGGCTGTAAGGTAGCGGGCCTGTTGAACGAACTGAACGCCGAAACCGAACAGGTGCATTATCTGGTGCTCGGTATCGGCGTTAATTTGAATATGACAACTGAACAGTTTCCAACCGACCTGCGGACTCCGGCTACCTCATTGTTGCTCGATGGCGGGGAGCAGGTTTCTCGTCGCCAATTCACCCAGGTTCTACTGCAATCACTGGATCAGTTATATTCGGTCTACCTCCAGTCCGGGTTTCAGCCGATAAAAGAGGAGTGGGAGCACCGTTGTAATATGCTTAATCAATGGGTTGAGGTTGATTGTCGGAACCGTTTGCAAGTTGGCCAGGTCAGTGGCGTCGATGAGACCGGTGCCCTGTTGCTGGCGTTGGCAGGTGGTGTCACTGAGCGAGTTCTGGCGGGCGATGTCCGCTTACTGAATAGATGAGGCGGTAAATAAATGCTTTTGGCTATAGATATTGGCAACACTAATACCGTTCTCGGTCTGTATCGTGATAACGAGTTGTTGCGTGATTGGCGCTTGCGCACTGATGAAGCGCGGACCGTGGATGAATATGCAATGTTGATTCACGAGCTGTTCAGTCTGTCACAGCTGCATTTTACCGATATTGATAATGTCATCGTTTCATGTGTGGTTCCGGCGATGATCAATACCGTTGAGGGGTTGTGCCGTGATTATTTCAAACTCAAACCGTTGATCGTTGGCCCCGGGGTGAAGACCGGCATGCCGATTCTCTATGACAATCCAAAGGAAGTCGGTGCTGACCGCATTGTCAATGCAGTGGCTGCCTACGATCAGGTCAAGGGGAGTTTGATCATAGTTGATTTCGGTACCGCCACAACCTTTGATTGCATCTCGGACAAAGGTGATTATCTCGGTGGCGCAATCGCCCCGGGCTTGAATGTGTCGGCTGATGCGTTGTTTGAAAAGGCGAGTAAATTGCCGCGGGTTGAAGTTGTTTGCCCGCCGCAAGTGGTGGCCAGGAACACGGTTAACAGTATTCAATCGGGATTGTTTTATGGTTATGTCGGATTGGTTGACGGGATTGTTAACCGAATGAAAGCCGAGCTAGATGATGATCCTACAGTTTTTGCAACCGGTGGTCTGGCCAGCCTGCTGACCGAGGTTTCCACGACGATCGACCGGATTGCCCCGAACCTTACTTTGGAGGGGTTACGCATTATTTTTGAACGGAACCAAAGCGGGCTTTGACAGCCCATTTGCTGAATGTTAAAATGTTTGATATTTCCTTCGTTTACAATCCCCTGGCGGGTTAGTCGTCAGGCGTTTGACGTGTCGATGGTCTGCATCGACCGATTTTCATTCATCTTGAATTGAAAGGAGTCACAATGGGAACGATTGATATCGCCAAGCTTCGGAACGTAGGTTTTGTCGGACA
>JAUVAJ010000291.1 GCA_030591795.1 Desulfuromonadales bacterium
TAGACAAGCAGGAAATCACGTGCAGAGAGCTCGAATTCGATCTCGATGCCGGTCACCACGTAGAGCAACGCAATCAGTACGGAAAAGATCAGTCCACCGGTCACCGGCTCTGGTATGCTGAACTCCTTGAGAAACCGTACGATATTGTTCACACGTTTGCCGACGAACAGAACGACAATGCCCAAAGTGACAGAAAGGAAAGCACCGATATGAAGGATACCGTTATCGAATTCCATATAATTTAAATAATCAAAGGTTAAAGGAGCAAGTCTTTATTTAAAAGCCATGAATCTAAGGGCAGTCGTTCAGTTTCTTGCCCAATTGAATTAGAAGCCTTCATAACATATGGCAATGCAACTATACCAAGAAGAGGCCTTTGTTCAATGTCGTGGGGTTCTCATTTATCGTCCTGCATTGTTTCGAGGCTGAGAAATCGACTTAAACGTGAGATTCTCGGCTCGGAAACCCTGTATTCCAGTAAAGCTGAAAGCCTCCTGGCAGTCATGACTTATGGGGTATCATTCAGGCAACTTACGTTATGTCTTTGAAGCCGCACTCTTTGAGGATTATGCGAGTTGAGTCTGTAGATTATCATCACCTTCAATGCTCTTTTCTTCAATCATGGTGTCGCTCAAGCTGTCAACCCTGGCAAAATCATCGAACCAGTAACCGCGTGGATTACGGCGGCAGATGATAATTTTGCCGTCGTTCTCCGGGTTCGGGGCGCGGTGGTAACGGAACATGATGTGCCCCTTGGTGAGGCCGGTGACTTCTATCTTGCCGGTTTGGTGTGACATGACGAAGCGAGCTCTTCGGGCAAGTCCGCTGCTGCGTCTCCAGGCTTCAATGAAGTTGCGATAGGCCTGCTCTAAGGGCAGGGTGTAGGTGTAGTTCCCCTTGGTTGGTCGGCATTGAAATACGTAGTAGGGCGGGACGCCCAGAAAAGAGAGCTGATTGAAAAGGCTGTTCAAAACAGCGGGGTCATCGTTGATGCCACGGATCATTGGCGTTTGGTTGACCAGCATTACGCCGACTGAGGCCAGCATTTTCAGAGCTTTTTTTGCATCTTCAGTTAATTCCCGTGGGTGGTTGAAGTGGTTCATCAGATAGAGCTGGGTGCCGCTTCCTACGATCCTGGCAAAAAGCTCCAGTAAGGCCGGGTCGTCGATGATGCGAAACGGGTTGAATGCTGTCATCTTGCTGCCAATCCGCACGATCCGCACATGATCGATCTTGGTCAGATTCTCCAGGAGCAGTTCCAGTCTGGACGTGGACATTAACAAGGGGTCGCCTCCAGTCAGCAGGACGTTGGTTATCTCCTTGTGTGCGCTGAGGTATCGAAGTTCTTTGCTGATATTGCGCACAGATTCCTGGTTGCCCTTGAGAAAGAGGCGCTTGCGAAAGCAGAATCGGCAGAAGGCGCCACAAACATTGTTGACCAGCAAGAGGGCCGTATCGGGATATTTATGTTCCAACCCGGGCATGATGGTGTAGCCCGCTTCGCCGGAGGCATCCAGCTTGCCCCATTCGTGAAGTTCGTCTTTGTGGGGAACCACTAAACGTCGGATCGGGTCGTCCGGGTCGTTCCAGTCAATCAAACTCTGATAGTAGCTGTTGCTGCGAAAGGCGAAACGCCTGGTCACTTCCGAGAGAGTGCGCTGCTCCTCTACAGAGAGTTCAGCGATATCCTCAATTTTGGTAAGGGAAGAAACAATCATAGCTAACCCTCTGTGTTAGGGTGCAAAGAGACAATACGGCCCAAGCAGATACGGGTTCAGTTGCGTGTGTAAAACAAGGGGTTTGTGCGGAAACGCGAGCTTCAAAAGGGTCGCATGACTCTCAAAAGACTACCTTTTCGATATGCTTAGGAAACAACAGGGTGAAGGGGGCTGTCAAGTTTAAACCGGTGTCACATTGATTTGAAGCCATCGGATTAGTCAAAAAGTGCGATTATTGCCGACCCTGCAAAGTAAGAAAACCCCCGATCCGAAGATTTTTGGGGTTCGCATTTTATTAATGGTGACTTATGGGAAGCTAAACATCTCCAGCTTGTAGCTCTTTGACAAAAAACTTTTTCTGTAGCCAGAAAGCGACGTGAACCAGACCGATCAGCGCAGGCACCTCGACCAACGGACCAATAACCGCGGTAAATGCGACGGCCGAATCAAGCCCGAAGACCGCTACGGCGACCGCGATTGCCAGTTCAAAATTATTGCCTGAGGCAGTAAAAGCCACAGTGGCCGTTTTGGAATAGTCAGCGCCCACCTTAACTCCCATCCAAAAGCTGACCAGAAACATGATGACAAAGTAGATCAGCAGAGGTATGGCGATGCGTACTACATCGAGCGGGATGGAAACGATCAACTCTCCTTTGAGGCTGAACATAACGACAATGGTAAAGAGCAGCGCCACCAAGGTGATCGGACTGATTTTAGGAATGAACTTCTGTTCGTACCAGTCGCGCCCCCGGCTCTTCACCAGGGTAAATCGTGTAATCATGCCAGCGACAAATGGGACACCGAGATAGATGGCGACACTTTCGGCGATCTGGCCGATAGAGACTTCAACGACCGCGCCCTGCAGGCCGAACAGCGGCGGTAGCACGGTGATGAATAACCAGGCATAGATCGAGTAGAAAAACACTTGAAAGACTGAGTTAAATGCAACCAGGCCGGCGCAATATTCGGTATTCCCTTTTGCCAGTTCGTTCCAGACAATGACCATGGCAATGCAGCGGGCCAGGCCGATCATGATCAGGCCGACCATGTATTCCGGGTAACCATGCAGGAATACTATGGCGAGGATAAACATCAGCACCGGGCCGATCACCCAGTTTTGAATCAGAGAGACACCGAGAATCTTCTTGTTTTGGAAAACTTCGCCCAACTCCTCGTAACGCACCTTGGCCAGTGGTGGGTACATCATCAGGATCAGGCCGATGGCGATCGGGAGATTGGTGGTGCCCACAGAGAAGGAATTGACCACGTCTTTTACGCCAGGAAACAACCAGCCGCTGCCGACGCCGATAAACATGGCGAGAAAAATCCAGAGGGTTAGATAGCGATCGAGAAACGAAAGCTTTTTGGTCAGTCCGTGTTCCATAGTTTTATCCCTTCATTTCCTTTTGAAAATATTTCAGCCATGCTACTAATCCTCTCTATCCGCATAGGCGAATGTTGTCAAGGATGTGATTCTCTTTGATCGGACCAATATATAACTAACTTCTCCAAGTATTTTTTCAAGTTTAAAATATGCCATTCAACAATGAAGTCGCTTTTTCCCTCAGAAATCGTGATTTATCGGAAAGTCAGCCACCTGACAAAATGTCTTGAGAATTATGACAAACAATGCATTTGA